>CAJJDL010000196.1 GCA_905182935.1 uncultured Nitrospinaceae bacterium
CCAAATACAACACAAAAAATAGATGGAGATTATTTAATGGCTATTTATATGACCGCTCAATATCAAGTCTACCCGAATAAAGTAAATAAAACCAAAGATAGTATCCAACAATTAGTGCGGCACGTTAAACTTCACGAACCACTTACAACAATTTATATTGCTCAGCAACAAATATTGAACCCCTCAAAATTCATGCATATTTTAAGATTTGAGGATGAATCAGCTTTAAAAGTACATCAAAGTTCACCTGCATCAGCCGATTTTGTTCAATCTGTTTACCCAGAAACATTAAAGCCTATCGATTTTATGGAATACAATTTAATTGCAACAGTCAATCCATGATAATGTTATGCATCTTTTGAGAGTCCTGTTATCAACTAAGGTCCTTTAACATTTTTGATAATTCGAGTAATTTGTGGTTTAAATCTAGAGGTAGGTTGTCTTCGCTAGGTAAATCTTCGATAGAAAAATAGCTAGATAGTTGAGAGTGCTGGTCAAGCCTTACCCAAATTTTCTCATCAGTTGATATTTCGTCATCTTTTTTTAATTTTCCCTTTTTAATCCCAGAAATTAACAAGTGCGCCATCACATTCCGCTCCACTTTTCCTGAACGACGGATTGACACTTGCTTATGTAATATTTTCTGAATCGATGCTTTAGTCATATAAAAATAAAATTAAAACTGTCCCGAGTGAATTGTTGGGCTTAAGTAGCTCTATTTTTAATTAAATTGTTTCGAAAGAGCTTAAAAAACATAAGTACCGATAAAACAAATATCAATATTCCAACAAACTGAGAGGTAGATAAAAACTCTTCAACGGCGAAACCTCGATCATCTCCTCGGAAATATTCAATTAAAAATCGCCCCATCGAGTAAAGAATACCATAAGACCAAATTATCTGCCCATCAAATTTTTTCCTCTTGCTCAACCAAATTAAAACTATAAAAATAAATGCTGCATTAAGTGATAGATAGATTTGAGTAGGATGCAAAGAAATTCCGATAGGTGCCAATGATAGCGGATTTGTAAAAGTAATCGCCCAGGAAACATCTGTTTTTATGCCGTAACAACATCCAGCAAAAAGACAACCCCAACGCCCTAGACATTGTCCAATTAGTATTGAAGGAGCAAGCAAGTCAGCGGTTTTCCATAAAGGCATCTGGTGTTTTTTTAAATATAAAAATGCTGTAATAACACCTACAATCAAACCTCCGTAAAAAACTAAACCACCTTTCCAAAATTTAAAAATTTCTATAGGATTTGTTAGAAAATATTTATACTCAACGATCACATAAAGAAAACGCGCCCCAATAAGGGCTGACAACATTATATAGAAACATAAATCAAGAATTTTTTGAGAGTCCAGTCCTTCTTTTTCTGCTCTTGAAGACGCGAAAAGAATTGCCGCTAAAAAACCGGTAGCGACCAACAGTCCATATGTAAATATTTTAATAAAACCAAACTCAAATAGGATGGGATGCATAAGATTAGAAAAATATACTGCGCTATTTCAAAAAGGTGCTTCTATAAAATTTTATCAGAAGATTGTTGAGGTCTTGTTTTATCAAGTTCACCAAAAATTAAATCAAAAATCATAAAACCTACACCAATAGTAATACATGCATCAGCAACATTAAAAGCAGGCCAATGGGTTCCGTTGTAAAAAAAGTCAATAAAGTCGATTACTTCTTTATGTACAATACGGTCAACTAGATTACCAATTGCCCCACTAAATATTAGAATCAGACCGATTCGAGCCGCTTTTTTAAATTCAGGTAATTGATGAAAAATACTAAGAATAGCAATAATGGCTATAGTGGAAACCACTATAAAAAACAAAGCCTTATATTCTGACTGGTGTCCGGCAAATAACCCAAACGCGACTCCAGAATTTCTAATATGAGTAATACTAAAAAACCCATCAACTACCGCAATTGAATAGTGTAAGGGGATATGAAGAGTAACCCAAAATTTCGTAACTTGATCCAGCATGATCAGAAAGTTAGAAACCAGAAGAAGTTGTAGATATTTATTTCTCAAGACAAATCAAGCCTTTGTTTGATCAAGGTTATTGATACATCGGAAACAAATCTTCAAGTGTTCTCCTTTAGCATGGCTATCTTCCTTGAAATAATTCCAACAACGTTCACACTTTTCGCCTCCCATACGACTAACCCCAACCTTCAAACCCTCTAAATTTTCGCTACAATAAACCTTATCCTCATTCTCATCAATTAAAGTCGCAACAACTTCAGCAGAGGACACAATAAAAATAAATTTCAAATCAGAGTACTCATTGTTTAGAGCAGAACGTATATTCTCTGGCAATAGTAGTCTCACTTGCGCATCCAATGAGTGACCAATAACTTTTTCTTGGCGACACAGTTCAAGTGCTTTACTTACCTCACTTTTTAACTCTGTCAACATATCCCACTTGCAAATGAACTTTGAATTGATTCCAACATCTATTGGTTCTACAAACAAACTCATGTGAACACTTTTATCCTCTACGTTTTTAAGATAAGACCAAACCTCTTCAGCTGTAAAACTTAATACAGGAGCCATTAAACGAGCCATTCCAGTTAAAAGTTCATATAAAGTTGTTTGTCCTGATTTGCGCTCTTTCGAGTTTTTTGGATAAGTATATAAACGGTCCTTAAGAATATCTAGATAAAAAGCACTCAGGTCCACAATGCAAAAATTATAAAAACTATGATAAAAAACATGAAATTCATAGTCCTCAAAAGCCTTATAAATTTTATCGCACAATAACTTAAAGCGATAAAGAATATATTTATCTATTTCTAAAAGATCGCTCCCTTGGACTGAATCAGTTGCAGGGTCAAAGTCATTTAAGTTTCCTAGTAGATAACGAAAAGTATTTCTAATTTTTCGATAAGCCTCAGTCAAGCGTTTCAATATTTCAGGAGACACCCGAATGTCTTCACGATAATTCTCTGAAGCAACCCACAGTCGCAAAATTTCAGCACCATACTGGTCAATAATTGTTTGTGGAGCAATAACATTACCTGCGGACTTTGACATTTTTTTTCCTTTGCCATCAACCACATATCCATGAGTAAGCGCTGCTTTATATGGCGCCTTTCCACGCGTTCCTATTGACTCCAATAATGAGCTATGAAACCATCCTCGATGTTGATCACTACCCTCCAAGTAAAGGTCTGCGGGCCAAGCCAAGTTTGTATTAGACTCAAGAACGGCAGCATGACTCACCCCCGAATCGAACCAAACATCTAAAATATCGTTGGTCTTGGAAAACTCCTTGCTTCCACAATTACAAGCAGTTCCTTCAGGAAGTATTTCTGAAGAGCCTTTTTCAAACCAAAAGTCAGCACCCTGCTTTCTCACACGATCAACAATAAGAGAAAATACATCTGCAGAAAGTAATAATTCACCACAAGCAATACAATTAAACAAAGTAATTGGCACCCCCCATGCCCTTTGTCTAGAAATACACCAGTCCGGCCGACTCTCTACCATATTAAAAATTCTATCTTCCCCCCAGCGTGGTATCCACTTTATTTCTCTAATGGCATTTAGTGCTTTTTCCCGAAGTCCGTTAGCATCCATCGATATAAACCACTGACTTGTCGCTCTAAATATAATCGGTTGATGACATCGCCAACAATGTGGGTAAGAATGATTAATCTTATGTTCATGAATCAAACGCCCATTTTCCCTAAGTCTTTCCACGATTAAAGGATTGGCTTTTCTTACAAATAGCCCCCCAAACTCTTCAACCTCGGGTTTAAATACACCACCATCATCAACAGGATTATATGTTTCTAAATTATATTTCTGACCAACAATATAGTCTTCCTGTCCATGACCAGGTGCAGTATGAACACATCCTGTCCCCTGTTCCAGGGTCACATGATCACCAAGGACAATTCGCGAATCGCGATCAATAAATGGATGTCTACAAATAACTTCCTCTAATTTATTCCCCATGCAACTGCCAAGCACCTTATATTCTTTTACACCCCATTCTTGAACCAAATTAGGCAATAATTTTTCTGCGACTACACAAACTTCTCCATCAATCTCGACTGCCGAATATTCAAAATCAGGATTCAGACATATCGCAAGGTTTGCAGGTAATGTCCAGGGAGTGGTGGTCCAAATAACAAAATTGACATTTGCTAGTTCAATATCACCCATCTGTCCGTTCATACCAGATTTAACTGGAAACTTGACGTAAACCGTTGGAGATTGATGATCTGCATGTTCTACTTCTGCTTCAGCTAAAGCTGTACGGCAAGAGGTACACCAATGAACAGGTTTTAATCCATTATAAATAGATCCACTTTGCGCAAACTTTCCTAACTCTTCTACAATTGCAGCCTCATAATTGAATGACATAGTAAGATAAGGGTTTTGCCAATCCGCAAACACCCCCAAACGCTTAAACTCTTCAGCCTGAATTTCAACAAAATTTCCTGCGTATTCACGGCACAATTTACGAATTTCTGCTTTTGAAGGAGTATTCTTTTTTTCCCTCTCTTTTTTCGTTACCTGATGTTCAATGGGAAGCCCGTGGCAATCCCATCCAGGAACAAAAGTGGCATCATATCCACGCATTACCATAAAACGAACAATAAAATCTTTGAGAATTTTATTAAGCGCATGCCCCATATGAATATGCCCATTAGCGTATGGTGGCCCATCATGAAATACAAACTTGGGTTTGCCTTTTAGTTTGTCACGAATCAAAGCATAGACATTATCTTGTTCCCACTTAGCAATAGTTTCTGGTTCTTTTTTAACCAGATTGGCCTTCATAGGAAAGTCTGTATATGGTAAGTTTAGTGTCTCTTTATAGTCCATAGTTTTAAAAAAATTAAATAATTTTCATTGCCGCTTTTGCTTCTTGCAAAGTAGCTTTAGCAACCATTCGAGCCTTTTCTGTGCCAGCGCGAAGTATTTCATAAACTTCATTAGGTTTAGCAGCAATCTCTTTTCTCTTTTCCATCTTTGGGTACATGGACTTCAATAAATTATCAGCTAATTTCAGCTTACAGTCACCGCAACCAATTTCCGCCTTCCTGCAAGCAGAAATTATTTCTTCTTGCATTTCTACAGGAGAATAAATTTTATGCATAGGAAATAAGTTACAAGCAACGGGGTCACCTGGGTCAGTTCGCCTACCACGTGCTGGATCAGTAAGCATAGCTTTAATTTTTTTAGTGATTTCCTTTTCTGAATCAGACAAGAAAATAGCATTGTTATAACTCTTGCTCATTTTACGACCATCGATACCATTAAGCTTAGGAACATCTGAAATCTTAGCTTCCGGTTCGATAAATACCTTTTTTTTATACAGCTTATTAAAACGGCGAACAATCTCACGTGAAAGCTCTAAGTGGGGAACTTGGTCAATACCTACTGGGACAGCATTCGCTTTGTACAAAACAATATCAGCTGTCTGCAAAACTGGATAACCTAAAAAACCATAGGAACTCATATCCACGTTTTTGACTTCATCCTGCTTTTCTTTATAAGTCGGGTTACGTTCAAGCCAAGGCACTGGAACCATCATAGAAAGTATTAGGTGTAATTCTGCATGTTCATGAATTTCAGACTGAACGAATAAAGTACATTTATCAGGATCCAACCCAGAGCTCAACCAGTCAACAGCCACTTCAAAAGAATATTTTTTCAGAAGTTGTGGGTTTTCATATAATGTTGTTAATGAATGTAAATCTGCGATGAAAAAAAAACAGTCAAAGTTATCCTGCATAGCAATCCAGTTCTTCAGAGCACCATGATAGTTACCCAGGTGCAATTGACCTGAAGGCTGCATACCACTTAAAATTCTGTTACCTATCATAGATACCCCAAAGCCTAACCACTAATAGTTGAAAAACTTATTCTAAGAACATTATAAATATCAGGGAACGCGTCCTGCGATAAAAACTGAACCCCTGTGATAATTGGAACCCATAAAACAACTCCAAGTATTCCCGTATGCGCGAAATGATCGAGTAAAACGACTCCTATAAGAAGAAAAGCCCCAAACCTATCCAGACCAATGAGGTGTTCAGCAATATTAAACGGGACCAGTCCTTTTATCACACTTGAACCATCTAAAGGAAACACAGGCAATAGATTAAAAATAGCCAACGCCACATTGATATATACGCCAAAACTTAACAAAGTAAATAAAATCCAGCTATCATACGGATCAATAATACGGATAAAAAAACCACATATCACTGCAAGCGCTAGATTGGATAAAGGTCCAGCGATAGCCACATACATCATATCTCTTCGCGGTTGATCAAAGTTCCTTGGATCCACAGGCACCGGCTTAGCCCAACCAAAACCCATAAAATAAAAAAACAGCGTTCCTATTGGATCTAGATGTTTTAATGGATTAAAAGAAAGTCGACCTAAGCGCTTAGCCGTATTATCTCCCAGTAAAAAAGCTATCCTTCCATGGGAATACTCGTGCACAGTAAGTGAAAAAATCACCACTGGAATCATTAATATTAATAGCTGCGACTTATTCAAGAACACCTCGAACTTACAATTTTATAAAAAAACATCCGCAACCCCATCAACAACAATCCTGATCACTTGAGATCTTTAATTTTTTTATGAAAATATTTTACCTTAAAATATAAAATTTTCCATTTTCTTGACTTACAAGAAAGTTAACAACTTTAATAGGTCTTAGCTGGCGATTACACTCTAATCCTCATTAAAGACTTTGATTATACCGATCGTGTCTTAGCATATTTTAAGTAGGTATAAAACATTATTGCCAACGCTAAAAACATACCAAGAAAGCCTTCTCTAAAACCTTGCTTGATAAAATAAGTTTTTATAAATGCCCAAACCGGCCTTAAATATAGATGTGTCCAGTTTGCCTCCCAGCCAAGTTGTTTTTTTTCCTCAGCGTAAATCGATGAATATCGATTCTGACGTTCAACATAATCTTCTAGACCGTCAAAAGAGTAATGTGAAATAGGATGGTCTATAACACCAGCATTTTCGTCTGGCATTAGCCTTTCATGTACCATGGACTCTGAAAATGAAACTCGGTTCTTATCATAGAGTCTGGATATTAAGTCAGGATACCAACCTGCATAGCGAACCCACCGATCAGCAATAAAATTTTTTCTCGGAAATCGATACAAAGAGAACTTGGGCTCGTTCAAAAGTAATTTTTGAACAGCCGCTGCACATTGCAAGGAAATTGTCTCATCGGCATCAACATTCAACACCCATCTATTTTTTGCCTTAGAGGCACAAAAGTTTTTTTGTGGACCATACCCAGACCAATTTTTCTGAAATACTTTATCAGTGAACTCACGGCAAATTGCCACCGTCTTGGCATTGCTGAAGGTATCGACCACAATAATTTCATCAGCCCAACGAATGCTTTCTAAACAACGCCTAATGTTCTTTTCTTCATTTTTAGTAATTATTATAACTGATAGCTTATTCATAGATCTGCCACCATTCAGGCAGTTAATTAATAACCAAATAACACTACAAAGTATAAGTGAAATTATAGCATTTTACTTATACTTTGACTCTAAGTGATTAATTTTTTTGGTTTTTTTTAAAATATGTTAATATACTCAAACCTTTATCTAAGGTTAAGAAAGGTCAGAAGTTAGGCGTTTACATTTTAGCCAATTCGCCCAAATGGAAACTATAAAGCAAAGTGTTGCAACTTTTTTTGATAAAGCTTGGCTTAAGGTTAATGCTATTCTGAGTTTAGAGGAAATGGAAATTCTAGGTTCTTTTCAATTAGTTTTAAACAATATTTTAGCTGACCCCCTCCTGCTAGTATTAGCGATTGGAATTATTGCAAGCATCCCATACATAGTTCATAAAATAAAAACAGTTCAAACCGAAAAAGAAAAACGATTGGATGCACTATTGCAAGAATTGGAGCAACTGGAAGAAAACGAAGAAACCCATAAAGGCAACTCCCTATTAAAAAACCAGCCAAAAGGTGAAAAAACCAATCACCCCAATGAATCACTAGGCACATTAAACAATGAAGCCTACGGTAACGAATTCGAGTCATCCGGCTCAGAAAAAACTAATGAATCCTTAGAGGAGTTAAATCTAATAACTCAGGAAAATATTAACGATGACTTAAGCTGGGATAGTTCTAGTGATAAATGGAGTGATCTATATGACCATCTATCACAAAACCTTGATGAAGATAAACAAGTACCAATACAGCAAAGCATAAAAATGGGAGGCGATATCTCAGAAGACACCTTAACTCAAAAACCATTGGAAATAATGGATCATGAGCTGAGCTGGGAGAGCAACCATGATGAGTGGACTGAACTTTATGATTCCGTTGCTGAGAAACCACTCGAAGCAGATATGCCAGCAAAGAATTCCATAGAAAAAGATAACTTGACAACAGAGATAGCACCAACTGAACTCACTACAGAACAAGAAGAACAAGAAGAACAAGAAGAACAAGAAGAACAAGAAGAACAAGAAGAACAAGAAGAACAAGAAGAA
>CAJJDL010000197.1 GCA_905182935.1 uncultured Nitrospinaceae bacterium
ATCTTCATCCCATGTTATGGCTAATGCCTCAACTTCAGCTGACTTTTTTATTTTACGTAGATTTTTATCAGTACTAGCCGTTTGGCTCGGTGGTTCTTTTTTTTTTAGCAAATTTATTTTTTCTTTCTTAGTGCTTTTTATTTTGTTTGCCATTTTTATATTGCGATCGAATTATACGGTGTTTAATTAAAAATATAGAAGGTGGTATTTAGCTTTTAAATATTTTTCAAAAATTTAGTTTGTAGCATCTGTTAAGAATTGATTTATTGGCCTATTAGTTGTTTACTTTGTTCGCTTCGGTTGATTTTTTGTTACCAGAAATATTTATTGGAGGTACTGTTTTTTTTGTTGATGTGAATCTACCGCTTGATGTCGTTGGTAATTTTAGCTCCTTGGGTAATGAGATGTCATTAGTGTGTTGAGGTGTTTTATTTTTTTTGGTTGATTTGCTATCTTTGTAAATTATATCTGAGTAACTCCATACAGCTCCTGCCCAACCTAGTAAAAACACTAACACGTAACGAGCTATTGTAGACATTTGTTACCTCCTTTTGGGTCGTTTTAGTAGTGAATATTTCCTCTCTCTGTTAATGGGTTAAGTGTATTACATTTTAAGGGCTAGTTCTAATGCTCTTTGTTTAATTTTCGCATTGGGGCCAAACCAAGCTAATCGTAGTCGAGATTCTTTGTTTTTTCCTAGGCAGTGATCAATTGTGTATATGACTGCATTTAGCAACCCCCATGCAGTCATATTAGCAGACTTTAATTCTTGCCCGGGAGATGTTTTAAAAGCTTCTATTGCTAAGGCAGTCTTTGAGTCATTTTTTTCTGCGCTTTTAATGGATTTCTCTGGTTGAAAAACATTGATCATATAGCGTTCGGCTGTTTCATTATTTACTGTCTTATTTATCAAAAGTTCAGCAGATTGAGCAAAAGCAGAAATTGCTTCTTGTCCAAAAGAAATAGCCTCTTTAGTTTTTTTTATCATATCTTTGTCAAACTTGTGAGACTCAAGTGATACAAATGGAAACTGATTGGTGAAAGGTCTTCGACATATATTTTTAAACACGGTTCTTGCTTTTGAATTCACTTGTATACTGCTGTTACATGCTGATCGTATTGCCATAAAATAGACTTCAATATTATCTCTAGTTATGTTTCTTGAAGCAAGTAATAGGTAGCCTTTCACCTGATCAACTTGTACTAGGGTGAATTCATTTTTTAAAGGCGCTAAAGCCCATATAATCCTACCATTATCTAAGGTACCAATTGTTTTAAAAGGAATTTCTCCGTGTTCTGTGAAAGATTTTAAAAATTGAAAAGTCTCCTGGTTTGCGTATGATTTTGGTCGTCCTGATGGAACTCTGGAAACTTCAAAATCAAGGTTTAATTTGTATGCTAATTCACGAGGTGATAAATTAGTGCTGGCTTCTACGCTTAGACCATCCCAGGGTTTTTGTTTTATTGGATTCATTAACTATCCCTATATTAAAATAGTTACCCGTTTATTAAACTTTTTAACCTTAAACAGATTTAAATATTTTTTAAAATAGATTATTAGCTCAGCGTTAAATTAAATATTCCTATACGTTCTTTTTTGGATAAATTAAACGATACGATGCTTTGTGATTGCTTAGTCTTTGTATGATTTTTTAGTAGCCAGTCTTTATTGTTTAAGGGATCTCCTGAAAAATACATTTGTGTAGTAAAGGTTGAATGCTTTGAAGAACTAACTGTAAAGTGTATGTGAGGAGGGCGTGTCCAAAACGAATTAACAGGGTAAGAGCCGGGTTTTATTGTTTTAAACCTGTACTCCCCATTTTTATTTGTTATAGCTTTTCCCCAGTATTGAAAGTTTGGATCGATCTTTGCTGGGTTTTTGTCATCAGGGTGGTTATAACGGCCAGTCGAACAGGCTTGCCATATTTCAACTAAAGCATTCGAAATTGGCTGGCAAGATTTGTTCTGCACTAATCCTTTTATATGAATAATTTCTCCTTCGGCATTTAATGACATGTTATTCAGGTATGTTAGGTCATTATCTTGGTCGATGGGAAAGCTTAAAGGATAAAAGGGGCCTGATGATTCTTTTGGCGATAAAATACAATCTGAATATCCAATAGAAGGTCTGCACAAACTAGATACTAATAATGTTCCGAAAGCCAAAGAATTTTTTAAAAAAATTCTTCTTGAATTAATGAAATGAAATTTCGTCATACTACGAATGTTTTTTATAACTTATTTTTAGTTTAATTAATTCTATTATTTTTATTTATTCTTTGCTCCAGCCCGTCTTTGGTCCACAACCATTACATCGTATTTTTTTGAAGATAATATCCCAGTCAGCTTCCGATGAAACATAGTCAAGTATACACCTTAGTGTTTTTGACTTATCTTTAATGTTATATTTTTCAGCAGCATATTCAAGCATTTGGTCTAAATCTTTTTTAATCTCAAACTCTACTGATATTTTTTCTCGTGGCATATTGTCTACTCCTTAATTAAAATTTTAATTTTTCCAAGATTCCATTTTATAGGCTGAGTCCCAAAAGGCCAATTCTAAACGAGTGGAAGTTAAAAAAGCTTCCTTCATAAGTGATAATTGATCTTTATTTGCTTTTTCTGCAGCCCGATTGGTAAGCGCAATCGCACTTTCGACTATATTCTGAAACTCCTCTCCTGAATATGTATCAATCCATTTTTGGTAGGGATTGTCTTTTATTGAATTTTTATAGATATATTGTCCCACTTCCTGATAAATCCAGAAGCAAGGTAATAGTGCTGCGAGAGCTTCTTCGTAACTTGAGTTTGTGGCTTTTGAGATGAGAAAATGGGTGTAAGCAAAACAACCAGGTGCTTTTTCTATATTTAGGTTTATTTTGTATAAATCCAAATAGAATTCGTGTAATTCTCGTTCTGCGATAACAGCACCTTTAGAAAAATCAAGAAGTAGTACTAGGTCCTCAGGGTTATTTGCTCGCGAGGCAGTTATAGCAAGTGCGCGAGCAAAGTCGATTAAGTATATGGAATCTTGTTGTATATAAAATTGAAATTTTTCCTTTGAGAGTGTTCCTTTTGTTAGCTCGAGGTTGAATGGGTGTATTAATATTGACTTATATATTGGGGAAATTAGCTTCCAAACATTTTTAGAAAAAGTCATATTTTTTCCGTTTATTTTTTCCAAGTTTTATAGAAGTGCATGACCGGACCTTTTCCTGCACCAATACTTATATCAGATCCGGCTTCTAATGCTTCAGTAAGGTATATTTTTGCCATTTTTATCGCATCTTCGATAGAATAAGAATGTGCAAGAAATGAAGCAATTGCAGAAGAGAAAGTACAACCGGTGCCATGAGTATTTTGAGTAAGTATCCGTTTTTGTTTGAGCCATTTGATACGATTTCCTTTAGAAATCATACAGTCGTCACTTGTTTTAGTTTTTAGATTTCCACCTTTAATCACAATAGCTTCTGGGCCAAGAGAACAAAGCTCTAGAGCTGCCATTTCTATTTCTTTCGGTGAGTTAAGGTTGCGACCGACTAGTGCTGCTGCTTCTTCAATATTTGGGGTGACAATGGTTGCCAATGGGAGTAGTTTATTTTTGATTACTTCAATAGCAGTTTCCTCTATTAGTCTATCACCACTTTTAGCAAACATTACTGGATCAAGAACTATAGGTAAGTCTTTATACTCATATAGGCACTTAGCAACCTCTTCAACCACAGAAGCATTTAACAACATGCCTATTTTTACCGCATCAACTCTTATGTCATTGAATATAGATGTTATTTGTGAAGAAATAAATTTTGAAGGTACACCCTGTACACCTTGGACTCCTAGAGTATTTTGCGCTGTCAAGGCGGTTATAACTGACATCCCATAGCAGCTTAGCGCTGAAAATGTTTTAAGGTCTCCTTGAATACCAGCACCACCACTAGAGTCAGATCCTCCAATGGTTAAGACCTGGAAGCTTTTATTGTCATCTCTTATCAATTAACCTTACCTTACTTTAGTTTATATTTTTATATTATTGTCATTTTAACAAATGTAGGTTGATAATTTATGATATTAAATAAAAATAAATAATTAGAAGATAGAAACGCTAACACCCTGAGGGGAAAATGTTGGAATAATCATTAAACCAATTAATTATTAGCGTGGTTTTTATCAATGAATTGTGCACATATAAAGGCTGGGAGAACTAGTTTGGCGGTGAATATTCATTGGTATAAATATTAATAGCATTGAAGGAATTGAGCAATTTTAAAGAGAAGTTTTACATGGAAGCTAGTTGTTTAATTTATGCAGTTATTTTAGTAATTGAAATACTGCGAGCCTTTGATATGAAATATGGTTTAAGTTAAAGGGCCTTCTTCATCGATTGGGTCTGGAATGGAGCGAGGTATCTGAACATCAAAAGATGTATCAGACCACTCTGAATCACCTTCTTGTTCTAAAAGATTTTTATACAAATCGCCAATGCTAATTCCTGTGGATGCGTATTCTAGTAATTTATCTTTTGAAATTTTAAGAAAACCGTGTGTGATTTTTTCTACTGGGAAAAATATATTTTCATTTTCATCTATTGCCCCAGCTGCTTCAACCATGTTTATTAACATTTTTATATTAGGTGCGCTTTCAATGCTCCATTTAGATGCCATCCTGTATTCTCCTAGATTAATACTTAATATAATTATTAATAGTTTATGGTATTAGCGTTTCTTCATTGGGATAGGTTTAATTTTATTAACCTGTTTTTTAGTTTTCTTCATATTTAATTACTTCAACAGGACAAGCCTCGGCAGCATCGATGATTTTTTCCTCTAACCCTGAATAGTCATCACTTTCTAGTACTGTAGCCATTCCATCTTTAAGTTTAAAAACCTCTGGACAATTATCTTCAGAATTACCACATGAAATACAGCCTTCTTCAATCCATACTCTCTTAATAGACATAATGGTTCTCCCTATTACTTAAAATTCTATTTTTTTTTATAATATTATCTTTGTTCGTATTTTTTATATTCATTATGAATAATACAATATGATTTATCTGGGTCAAGCTCTTTAGGAAATAATAAGTGCGGGCAGTTTTGCAATATGTATCGGTAATATGAATATTAGGCCGTGTTTTAATAATGGTAATGCCCAATTTATTTATCAGGGGCGCCTGATAATATAGAGGAATATTTAGGGTTAAATATTTAAAATAAATTTTAACATTATCTAGAGTATCAACTTATTCTGCGTAATTCCATTTGTTGTTTGCATCTGAATTAACGGTAAGTTCGTAGTTTCTTTGATCCTCAATTTTCTGAATATATCTGGGGAGAGGATGATTAATGACGCTCCTGTATCCGACATCAATTTTACTTTAACCTTTCCGATAAGCGTCGTATCAACTATAAAATTATCACCGTTGGTAGAAATTAGAGGAATCTTGTACTCTTGTAAGTTATTAAATCTGGTTACAGGTAGGTGTGTTTTTTAATTAAAAATCCACGATTCTTGAGTGGGAGAATCCTTAAATGATGTGCAGATCTTCTATTTACCTATCGTGGTATTTTGTTGA
>CAJJDL010000198.1 GCA_905182935.1 uncultured Nitrospinaceae bacterium
TTACAATCATCGGGAATAGACATCAAACCTGGATACCAACGCAAAAATATTACTCAAAACATTGACCAAGTTATTATTGGCAACGCTGTTTCCAAGGACAACCAAGAGGTCTTAGCTGTTCAAGAGAGTGGAATTCCTTATATTTCTTTTCCAGAAGCTATAAACAAGTTTTATTTAAAAAATCAAAAATCTCTGGTTGTTGCCGGAACACATGGAAAAACAACCACGACAGGACTCTTAAGTTGGGTCTTGCATTCCGCTGGGCGAAAACCAGGTTTTATGGTCGGTGGATGGATGAATAACTTTAATGGCAATCATGCTATTTCGAAAGGCGACTTCTTCGTAAGCGAAGGAGACGAATACGATACAGCATTTTTCGATAAAGGACCCAAGTTTTTACACTATAACCCATTCGCATCAATCTTGACTGGAGTAGAGTTTGACCATGCTGACATTTATCGAGACCTTGAACACGTAAAAGATTCTTTCCGAAATTTTGTTAATATTATTCATACAGATGGATTTCTTTTATCTGCTTTTTCAGATGAACATGCGAAAGATGTTCTTGCTAAAGCCTCCTGCCTTGTGGAAACTTATGGGTTTTCTCCTTCTGCTGACTGGGTAGCAGAGCAGCATCAATTTGAAGATGGCAAAGGGTCTTTTTCCTTAAGTTATCATGGCGAAAAAATCGCAAGGTTTAGCCTTCCAATGATCGGGCGACACAATATTGAAAATGCAACCGCGGTAGCTGCTATGAGTATTAAGCTAGGTCTTACAGCTGAAGAAATACAAAAAGGATTCAAAACATTCAAGGGTATTAAACGACGACAAGAGGTAATAGGAGTTAAGAATGGGGTGACCATCATAGATGACTTTGCGCATCATCCAACAGCAATTCGACTTACTTTGGAAGCTGTGAAAGAAGCCTATCCTGAACAACGCATATGGGCTATATTCGAACCCCGTTCCGCAACCTGCAAGAGAAAAATATTTGAAGAACGGTTACCTAAAAGTTTTGCCCCAGCAGATCGAGTTATAATATCGGGCCTATTCGCTCCTGATAAAATCGACCCAGAAGATCGACTAGATCCTGAAGTAGTCATCAAACAAATTAATAAAAATGGTGGTCAAGCGTATTTTATTTCAGGAATAGAAGCTTTGGTGGATAAATTAACTAACGAGTGCCGCCCTCAAGACGTATTACTTATAATGTCTTCAGGAGGATTCTCCGGAATACATCAAAAGTTACTAGATCAATTGTAGTCTAAGGCATCCCCATTAATGAGATTATGGAAAATCACGGCCAATTAAAACTTGAATTAATTTCAAAGGGACTAGTTATTCCAGATAAAGTTCGAGATTTTTCGGAAATTATCTGCGGTTATTGCGACGGCGAACCTGGCGATGAAATAACCTTGAGTTTAGCAGAAAACTTTATCGTTAAAGTACCACTCAAAGAACCTTACCCAGACCAACCCATTCTTCGACTAGATAATGGGAAAATCATACTAGACTCCATGAATAAGGAATTTGAAGTTAGTGTCGTGCCACTTCCAAACTTTGTAAGAGAGCAACTGAAGAAACGTTCTCCCGTCTCGGAAAATGCGTGTATTGATGGATATTGTCTTAATTTATTTTTGAGAGCAGTAGGGCAGAAAAATCGCCTCAACCTGACAAAGGAAGCAATTCTTTCCGTGATCAAAGAGGCTTTTGAAGAAGGCGCAGCCGACCTCATTCAAATTAATATGGACTATTGTCGTGAACCAGACCGTGGCCTTACTCGATTGGCACCCATAGTACATGCTATTAAAAAAGAATTTAGTACCTTTGTAGGTTTACGAGGGTTCCCTCCAAAAAATAAACAGACTCTAGACAAGGTTTATGCAGCAGGAATCGACTTATTAAATTTCCCTCTAGAGGGCTTTGTTGGCTTCGCTAAAGAAGAAGACGATATATCCTCAGCGCTAGTATACAGTGCGCTAGAATATGCTGCTGAAATTTTTCCGCCAGGTACTGTATGGACAGAACTGTTTTTAGAGCCAAGTTCCATTGATTCATTAAAAGATAAGATTGATTACCTTACAAAAAAAAAAATCCTACCTTTATTGAAATTAATGCCACCACCGGCTTTAAAAGAGAAGGACCACCAACATTTTACTGAAGCTGCTGGTTATTTAGAGCAAGCCGTTCTAGGTGCGCGAATCCCTTTAAAGTGGCTTTTCCCACAGTGTCGTTACATGTCTGCTCTGGATACAAAATTCTATTTAGATCAACCAAGTAAAGCAAAACTCAACGCTAAACCTGTTTATAAATCGCTTTTCGGACGCAAAACTCTAGAAGGATTTGCCAAACTAAGGCGAAAACTTAGAATCAAAGATGTAAGTGACTCTTATGAATCAGCTGGGTTATAGGTCTTTTGCATTGTCTAATCTTACTCCTACCCTAAATTCAATAAAAAGTAGTAGCTCTTGAACTCTTACCTTCCCATCTGTTAGGGTAGGTATATGCATACTGCTAAAAATATTTTAGATACGGAAATAGATAGAAGTCCAGACGTCCCTGAGGTACCAATGGTGAAACTGGATACTTTGTGGATGCAAATAGGGGGAACCTTATGTAACCTCCAATGCACCCATTGTTTTATTAGTTGTGGACCTAAAAACCATACTCACGGGATGATGAGTTTAGAAAAAGTACTACAACAACTAAAAGAATCTAAAACCCTAGGGGTAAAAGATTATTACATTACGGGGGGAGAAGTATTTATGAACCCTGAAATTTTTGAAATTTTAGCAACTATTCTTCAATATGGCCCGCTTGATATTCTTACCAATGGAACTCTCATTACTCCTGAAAAAGCGACCCGATTACGCGAAATTCAGAACAATTCTTCCAATAACCTCCAGTTTCGTGTAAGCATGGAAAGTTTTGATGAAAAGATAAACGATAAAATTAGAGGAGAAAATGCTTTTAACAAGGCCACTAAGGGAATACACAACCTAAGTGTCGTTGGGTTTTCTCCTATTCTAACTATAACTCGAAACTGGGAAGAGGCGAAAGATGCAGAGATGGAAGAAAGATTTCTGAGCTTTTTAAAATCACTCAACATTTATCAGCCAAGAATTAAAATTCTTCCGGAGTTCCTCCTAGGCCGTTTATCAGAAAATAAAAGAATTTACTCTAAGAACGAACAGGTTACAAAAAAATGCTTTGAGGATTATGATATTACAAACCTTCAATGTTCTACCTCACGCATGGCAACTCAAACAGGTGTATACGTATGTCCTATTTTAGTTGACAAGGATCAGGCTAGAATGGGGGATACAATAAAAGAAACATTGCGCCCTTTCCCACTCTCTCATGCAGCTTGTTACACCTGTCGTGTTACTGGAATGACTTGCAAAAGCTAACTAAACATTTATTTCTCTAATTAAAAACTTTATTGTTTTAATTATTAGGCTAGTATTTTATCCTTTAGGTGTTTATTCTATTGAAAGCCTTTTTTAGTCTTATTTAAAAAACCTATTAAAAAATCATTTTTAAACTTAATCCATTTAACGACTTAAAAGATAACTATGGCCCTTGTTGAGTCCACGATGGTTCCGTTAGGAACTGAAGCTCATGACTTTAACCTTGACGGAACTGATGGTAATACTTACTCATTAACTAGTTTTACGCATAGCGAAATCATAGTGATTGTATTCATGTGCAATCATTGCCCATATGTAAAAGCAGTTCTTCAACGGCTCATCAATCTGCAAAATGAATTTATAAATAAAGGTGTGCAGTTTATAGGAATCAACTCTAACGATGCAATAAATTACCCAGACGATTCGTTAGAGAACATGAAAATTATGGCAAAAGAAAAAAAGTTCTCTTTCCCCTACTTATTCGACCCAAGTCAGTCAACAGCTAAAAAATATAACGCTGTTTGTACTCCTGACTTATACGTTTATGGGGAAAACCGTAAACTTATTTACCGTGGGCGAGTAGACGATAATTGGGAGCATCAAGAAAAAGTCACTAAAAAAGATTTAAAACTAGCCTTAGAAAACATACTCACGGGAAAATTGATTGCTAGTGAGCAAATACCATCTATCGGCTGTTCAATTAAGTGGAAAACACCCTAAAAGGAAAACTAATGAACGTACAAAAAAAATGGCTATTTATTCTATTCGGTTTGGTTGTCGTTGGTTCAATGTTCGCTGAAAAAATAGTCAAATTTTACTTTGATTGGATTTGGTTTTCTAGCCACCAATTTGATTCTATTTTCTGGACCGTCGCCTTATCACAATGGGGTTTTGGTCTAGTTACAGGGATTCTATTTTTCGCCCTTACCTCTTTTCCTTTAAAACTCATGTATGACCGTAGTTCACATCTGCCGGTTCTATTATCCGATTCTGTTCGTCGTGAGTTACCGTTACTCGATTTTATTGCCGGAAATCTAAAAAATCTTATGCTATTTGGCCCTCTTGCATTAGCTGTAATGACAGGATGGATTGTTGGACAAAAATGGGAACTATTACAATTGTATTCTAATGCTGTTTCATTTGGCAGTGGAGATCCAATTTTAGGAAATGATT
>CAJJDL010000199.1 GCA_905182935.1 uncultured Nitrospinaceae bacterium
GGTCAATTAGAACATTGATATGCCCAATAATTTTTGCACTAAAATATATCAAATTAGATTATTAAAGCCTTTTAAATAAGCATTTTTAAAAATAAAAAATGCTATTTATGTAGGCAAATATAGAATGTCTTAAATTCATGAACAACACAGTGAGGGGTATTTGTAGGATTGTTTAGAGCCAAGAGACTGAGACTAAAATTAACAGGTATAATAAAGTTTGATAATAAAAAACGATTACGTTACGTATTATTTAAGGAATTGTAACATGACAAAAATCGCCATTATTGGAGCGGGCTTATCCGGCTTATCAACGGCCCATTTTTTAAAAAATCATGCCGAGATCACTCTTTTTGAAAAAGCGTGTGACGTGAGCGGTCGAATTTCAACGCGGTGTGCCGAGCCCTACTTCTTTGATCATGGTGCGCAATATTTCACTGCCAGAACAAAAGCTTTTCACGATTTCATTCAACCACTCATCAACCAAGGTATAATTGAGCGCTGGAGTGCCCGTTACGTGAAGTTTGATAGATATCAAATCATCGAACGTAAAAACTGGATAGATGACGAACCCCGCTATGTTGGTGTGCCGGGTATGAACAAAATCGCCAAACATCTGGCTGAGGGTTTGAATATCAATATCAATACAAAGATTGTATCGTTAAAACGCGGCGATGCATGGCAGCTTACAGATGAGAGCGGTCAGCTTTATAGTGATTTTGACTGGGTTATCTCTACTGCACCTTCACCACAAGCAGCAGAGCTTCTTCCCAAAACATTTAAGTATTACGATGATATCAAAGACGTCGAAATGCGTGCCTGTTTTTCACTTATGTTGGGTTTTTCTGAAAACCTTCCACTTGAATTTGAGGCTGCACATGTCATACATTCTGATTTAAGCTGGATCGCGGTGAACAGCCATAAGCCGGGACGCACAGATCGGTTTACGTTGATGGTGCATTCCTCTGAGGAGTATTCAGAAGCGCATATTGATGATGGTCGGGAAACTGTTATGCAGCACCTCATGAATGAGACCAGCAATGTTATTGGACATGATGTCAGCATTGCTGATTATAAAACCGTTCATGGCTGGCGATATGCGAATAATGCCAAACGTGAAAACTGCCATATATTTTTAGATCAAGACCTAAAACTTGCTGCGTGTGGTGACTGGTGCCTTGGTGGACGTGTCGAAGGAGCATTCACATCGGCTTATAACCTTTTCAATGCAATGAAAGAGATGGAGAATATTTAATTCTTTAAAAATGATTGGTTTATGAATGGACATTCAAATCTGCAGGACAACGGATTTCGAGATGGTTACCATCAGGGTCCTTAAAGTGAACAGACTCTCCTTTGCCCAAGATAAGAGGTCCCCGAAATGTAATATTGTGTTTCTTAAGTTCTGCCATTACCTGGGGAAACTGTTTCCTGTTTATTCCAAAAGCCATATGTGCATAGCCATCTTCACTAAGGCGGGTAATTGCATCATCAAACTCTAAGTCAGGGGACTCAAAAAGGTGAATTTTAGTGGCGCCTGTGTCCAACAAGGAATGGCGAATTTCTTCTTGGTATCGATCGATAACTTTAAAACCAAGGATATTGGTATAAAACGACTCGGCTCTATCCAAATTACTAACATTAACTCCGATATGATGGACGCCATCTAATTTCATAATTAATCAGTTTATCCTTAAGTTACCAAATAATATAAAAATCAGTTCACCTTTGCAACGCTTCTATGTTGCCATACTGATTCATTTAATCTGATGGGATTAGCCTAGGGCGCTCATTAATACCAATCCAAATATAAAACCAAGAGGTAATGTGGTTACCCAAGCTAAAAGAATTTGAAATAAAACTTTGAGATTAATTATTTTATTGGCAGCCCCAATTGCAAATATAGACCCACAAGAAACATGGGTAGTTGATACGGGCATCCCAACTTTACTGGCTCCCAAAACTATTATTCCTGTAATAAAATTAGCTGTAAATGCCTGACCGGGATTCATTTCGGTTACTTTCTTACCCATTGTAACCGCGATTCTCTTAGAATGAATTAGTCCTCCAGCTATCATGGCAATACCCACCGCAAGAATTGAAAAATTTAAGTCAAACCTTGAGCCAATCAATAAAAGCGCGACAATCTTGGGCGTATCATTTAATCCTCTTGAAAAGCAAACCAGTCCACTACTTAGGTAGTGTAACCAGTCTAAAAATTGTCTGGCTGAAATACCAGCAAAATGACCCGAGTATGACGAACGGCAATAGGCTTTGCTGGCAACTAATGGTTCGGGTAATCCAATCGATGTAGAAAAGTTATTTATAAAGTCGTTTTTGGTCATAGTGTGGCTTTGAGCTGTGGCAATAATTTTTTCTCCAATACATAAACAAGTCTCCTGTTGGATGTTGAGATTAGTCCTTAACCTTTTAAATAATAAATAAACAATATAGGTAAGTACTATTGACAGGATTGGCCCAGCTACCAGAGGAAAAAAGTAAGCTTTAGAAAGTTTTTCCCAGTTGATTCCAGCTTCAGTTGCAATCCAGCCGGCCCCGGCAAGAGAACCAATAAGAGCATGTGTTGTTGAAACAGGTAGGTTCAGAAACGTTGCCAACATGACTGTGATTGCAGCGCCTGCCCCAACAGCAAGTGGGAAGTTCTGCATTAGAATTACATCCTCTGGAACCAGCCCTTTGCCTTTAAAAACAATTATCAGTTCACCAGCTAAAAACATTGCTAACCCACACCCAAGAGCTGTGGTGAAAGTTGTCCATGCCAAGGCCTTTTTGTAATCTAAAGTTTTACTGCCATATAGAGTTGCAACGCCTTTGAAGTTGTCATTTGCCCCATTAGCATAGGCTAAAAATAGAGTCGTTAAAAATATAAAAGTAATAGTTGGTTCCATAGGTTTCTAATTAGAATGAAGATTCCTTTTTAAGCTTTACCAAGGGGTCCCCTCGACTAAGAACATTTTTATTTCAAATGGCACGATCATACCGGAAGGGTAAATGGCTTCCTGTCATTAGCAGTTATAATGGGTGAGAATAACTTATCAACATGAACTTTTAATTAACGCAGCATTAATGGCAGATTAATTAGAGGTCTATAGTTTTCATTAACTCTAATTAATAGACGTTTAATGGGATATTAACTTGTGAGAGTTAGGATATATGAATAATAAGTTATTTTTTAAAGGCCTTTCTAAACAGGTAAAATCGATATATATCGGCCTTAAAAAGATTCTTTTCCTGGGTAGCATTGGTATTGGACAGAACTTTATTTTTTCCAGATAAAATATATGCATAACCTGTCACACAAAATTCAATTACTCTGGTATATTCTTAAACTGGAAAAACTCAGTTACCGTACGAGGTTTAAAACATTAATAAATGTACTTCTTGAATATAAAAATGGGTAGACCTGCCTAATCATGTTGCCTTGGCGAATTCCTCAGTCGTTGTGTTTCTTTGATTAATAGGCTTTTTTATTGAAAAAATAATCATTAAAGCTTATTATGATAGATAATTAACTCAAATTTATTATTCTTGTATGAGATCTTTTAAGACATTGGCGTTTATTGTATTTTTTTGTGCTCTCTTAAGCCCGAAAAATATATTTGCCGAGGTACATAATCATAACGGTCACCATCAAAAGGAAATAACTTCCCCTTTTGAAGCCAAAAAAGAGAAAACTTCTTTACACTGTCTCTTAAAACTTCATGCTCTGAATGAGCTTTGTCCACATTCCAACTCTGTAAAGGATAAAAGCATTCCACTTACAATAGCTTCAGACTGTGGTGGTAAAACTTCTGGGGCAATTCCGAATACGGCAATATTTAATTATGATTTTGCTGGTGCCACCTCTGTAATGCCAATAACAACTTTTTGGAAGTCAGAATTCACCTCGGATCACTTTTTTGTCTGTCACGGTTTTAACGATTCTTTATCTCCTCCCCCCCGAACCATCTAAGTATTCGATTTCCCAAAATAAAACTATAGTTAGGTTTTTATGAAAGTGAGTAGAGTCTTTTTTTTAGGGACTGTTTCCTTAAGTTAGAACTCCTACGTTATTTATTATTCAATAAATTATACTCACGTTATTTTTTCTTGTATTTAGGGAGTTTTAAAATGAATTTTTTTAAAGTCGTATCTACGTCTATTTTATTTATTGTGTTGTCAGGTTCTAATGTCATGGCTTATATCGGTCTATGCTGTGCACATTGTGGAGGAAATATGCCACTTAATATTATGGGAGGTGGTATTCCCGAAACCCACGAGTACCGTTTTAAAATCAGTGAAATGTATATGAGTATGGACGGGTTAAGAGATGGGACAGATGAGAAATCTACTAGTGACCTTGGTCCTAGTACAGCGGCTGGAAAGTTTCGAGGGGTACCAAAATCAATGGACTCCTATATGACTATGCTTGGTAGTGCCTATTCTTTTACTGACAACTTTGCAGCTATGATTATGGGGGGTTACGTACGCAACACGATGTCAATGACCACCACTGCTGGTGATTACGATATGTTTTCTCAGGGTCTTACGGATACTAAAGTATTAGGAAAGTATCGTTTATACCATGATGATAATTTAGCGCCTACCAAACAACTTTCAGCTGTCGCTGGCGTGGCGGTTCCAACGGGTAGGATCACTATAAAAAATACTAATCACCCTACTAAAACAATGCAAGGAAAACTACTTCCTTTTGGAATGCAACCAGGGTCTGGCACATGGGATCCTATTTTGGGACTAGCTTATCAGAAGGCTGCTGATCCTTTTTGGATGGGGGCCAATTTTATGACCACGCAACGATGGGGGCTTAATGACCAAGATTATAAAAAGGGTAGTGAGTACACTCTAGACCTTTATCTCATGAGACAGTTTAATGAAAAGTCACTGGCAAGCTTTCAATTAAACGGAAAGGCATGGGGCGATTACAGTGATCAGCCTAAAGCAGGCAAGGAAAGTGGTGATTGTCATGCAATGCTAAATCCAGCCAGAGACTGGATGACACCTCTATGCGATCCCACAAACTATGGTGGTGTTAACTTACATGCAACCGTGGGGATACAGTTTCAGCCAGTACCACTACATGTTGCCGAATTAAACCTATCGCTGCCTTTATATCAAAACCTTAACGGCCCACAATTACAAAGTGACTACATGTTACGTTTGACTTATTACCTAGAGGTACCAACAAAAAAGAGCCGTCGCTATAAAGGTTTTAGCGCTCCTAAACAATTAGGCTTTTAGTTATGCGCTTGTCATATTTGGTCCGATTTCTTACACACATGCTTTACCTTACCTTTTTTTTAGGGACGGTTTCTTGTGTGTCAGTATCGCGACAAAATATGCCAGAAGAGGGTACGGCTGAAATCGATCTTCTTGAAAAAAAATGCACACTTTGTCATGGTCTCCCTCACCCCAAGAGACATACACAGGAAGAATGGGGATATTTATTAACTCTTATGAAGAAGCGAATGGACGAAAAAAATATTTCCTACACAACAGAAGAAATGGTGCAAATTAAATCCTATTTACAGCGGAATGCTCGATAGATAAAAAAATATGAAAGCAATTAAAAATTACTTTTGCCTGCTCGCATTTATTTTTCTACAAGCCCTAATAATTAGTTCAGCTGAAGGGCGTGAGGATAGCTTTGCGAAAATGGGTGTGGTGCCATCTAAAAATGAAAAACTAGCACCGAGCTTTACTTTGAAGACACCAATAGGAAAAAAATTAAGTTTAAAAGATTTTAAAGGGAAAACAATTCTGCTACATTTTTGGGCTACCTGGTGCGTGCCCTGTAAAAAAGAGTTACCCACAATACAAAAGGTATACGAGGCACTTAATCATAATGATTTTGAAGTTATTGCAATCTCAATTGATAGAAATAATACAGAGAATGTAAAAAAATATATAAAAGATTATAATTTAACCTTTCCCGTGTTATTAGATCAAAACCAAAGTGTTCGAAAAGATTATTTTATTCTAGGCCTTCCAACGAGCTACTTGATCGGAGCTGATGGAAATTTAAAAGGCTTTATATCAGGGGCACGCGAATGGGATAGTGACGCCTCAAAAGAAATGTTGTCCACCTTGATGCACTGAAAACGCCCCAATGTTCTTACCAAATAGAAGTAAATTGATGCTGGCTATGGTTACGGTTTATTTGGCTATCTTGTTGCCGTTGGTATCTTCTGCTCAATCTAAAGTTGAACAATTATTAAATAAACTAGATGAGAACTATTATTACCCACAGAATAAAGGGTTGATAAAAGTGTCATCGCAGTTGGAATGGCAACAAGAAAATATAAAATCTAAAAAGGTGCTCATTCTAAAAAAGCCAAATTTTATATTTGAAGGAGAATTAATCGGTGAGATTTTTGAGAAAAAAATTAAGCCTGCTATTAATTTGGAAAATAAGGCTGATGAAAATATCACCGAGTCTATAGAATTTTTAAATAATTACTTAGATGCAT
>CAJJDL010000200.1 GCA_905182935.1 uncultured Nitrospinaceae bacterium
GCGTAGGAATCGAGTACTCAATATTACAAGATGTGTAGGCCTGAACATAAGTAGAACCAAATTCACGTGCTATTAGAATTGCGCGACGTGTAGTTCTAACTACTCGAGCAGGATTTGTCGGAACAACTCTAGCAATGTAGTCCAATTTAGCTACCTTTGCTAATCCCATCATATCCATTTTTTCGTCGACCTTGCCTCGAGGGGACATCTTCATTATTTGACCTTGTTGAGTCATGCCACTTTCTTGCCCACCAGTATTCCCATAAGTTTCGTTATCTAACATGATGGTTGCAAATTTTTCATGACGAAACCAGCTATGCATAAGACCTTGAAACCCAATGTCCACTAAGCCGCCATCACCACACATTACAATAACGTCTTTCTTTTGATCTGGAAACCGCAGTTCAAGACCTCTCTTTAATCCGGAGGCTACCGCGTTAGTATCTCCATAGTTACCATAAATAAATGGAACATTACCCTGCGAAATAGCTAACCGACCGCAGCCTGCTGTTCCAACAAAAATGGTGTGCTCTGGTTGTGGTAACCCGAGGAATACAAGTCTGATAAATAAAGTCATTGCGCAACCTGCACACATGGGATGCTCTTCAATTAACTCCTTGAACTTACCCATGTCGCTAACTTTTTTCTTTTTACCGTACTGCCCATGTTCTACCAAATCACGATATTCAATAGGCAAATGTTTCAAAAATCCTTCTGATGGTTTAACTGTATCTAGGGACATGATTCCCCTCCATTTTTGTTGTTTATATAAGTTATATATTTTTCGGTTTCAGATGAAACCGTAATTACAAATTATCAGCCGTGATATTGAATCAAGAAGACTGTACTCTCAACATAAAGCTTTAAACCTTTTTAAAAGAAACTTCTCGTTCCCGTCTTCTCTCTTATTTCTTTAAGCCAATCAAGTATCAATTCAGTGGGCATAGTCATGCCACCGAAAACTCTCGGGCCGTTATAGATTGTGGCCGTAGAATGCCCGTAAAGAGTTTGACATATCTCCTTATGCAGCCACCCGGCCTGATTAAACTCAGGAACCAAGATTACTTTAGCATGTTTGGCAGCAGCAATGATTTGCTTTGTAGGGAAAGGTCGAATAGTTTTGACTTTAATTAGACCAATCTTTCTACCTTTTTCTTCTTCTTGCCGAATAGCTTCTCGAGCTTGAGAAACACAAGCTCCTGAAGCGATGATCATCTCCTCAGCATCTGGGTTAATAACCTCAATCAAACCGCCAAGATACTTATCGAAATACTTTGCCGATCTCTCTACCGCAGAAAATACTTCTTGCTGCCAACTTGCATGCATATGGTAGCTAATAAAGTTACTTTTTTGGATTGGAGCATCACGTGATATTCGTGCTGGTGGATTTTCATTGTCCATTGAAGGGACTGCATTTCTCCAACCATCTCGAGGTGGTATTTTGTATTTTTTGTCGCACATAGAAACATTGCCGCGAGCGTGGGTGACAAAGAAGCCATCCACCGATACGGTGCAGGGCAGGGTTACATCTACCTGTTCGCTGACTATGAAAGCTATTAAGGGCCAATCAAAAAAATCTTGTTGGTTTTCTGCATGCATTACCAACATCCCAGTGTTGAGCAAAAACGAAATCTCTATATTATCAGGCTGAATTGCAAGAGGTGTGTTTATAACTCGGCACATATCAAGCATTACGATAGGAGTTCGTGCCCCAGGCCAAGAAGAAATAGCCTCCATTCCTCTCATTAAACCAGGACCTGAAGTGGCTGTGAGGCTTCGCACACCTGCACGAGATGCTCCACTGATTGCGCTCATGGTCCCTATCTCTTCCTCTGCTCGATAGTAATCTTTAATATATCCTTCATCATATAAATAGCCTGCCTGTTGCATTGTTTCAGACTGTGGAGTTATAGGATAAGCAATTGCCATATCTACATTACATCGACGAATAGATTCACGAGCAGCTTCACTTCCAGTCATGAATATTGTTTCCTTTGGTAGCTTTTGCAATTCTTCAAGAGAAACCACTTCCTGTAAATCTCCTGCAGGCACCCAGCCTTCAGGTTTTCCTGGGACATTTACATGCTTACTTGTGCTGTCTTCTTTTGCTTCGGCAGATTGGGTTGACATCCTTACTTCTCCGTTTGTAAAAAATTAAATTCAATTTGGAATATATATTTCCACATTTAATGGTTATTTTAATTTTGCTATTCTTATGAATTTTACTAATCCTTACTGGATTAATTCAAAGCCGACAAGTTTGTCGACTGATTGTCTAGAAGAAGTCAATAATAAAAGAGAAACCCCCACTTTGTCAAGAGTTAACGCTTTTAAATTAATTCTTATGGTTTTTTTTATTCTTTCTGGGTAATTCCTTCTAATACGCCTAGTTCTTTGAAATAGTTGAAGGCTTTTTCAAGAAACTCGTTCAAGGATGAGTCATTGCGAAAAATAAGTGTTTTTTGGGCTAATTCGGTATCGTGGCAGACATCGAACTGGACAGCTTTTGTTTTATGATATTTAATAATATCAACTTCCCAATGGATCTGAGAAAGTTCTTCTTGCGGGCGACTTATAGCAGATAGGCCGTAGTGATTAACTTTATATAAAAACTGTTGACCCCCCTCACCATCAGGGGAACTTCGAGAAAGATGGAGGTATTTTTGAATTAACATTATATAGAACCTAATTTAAAGGAATTCATGATCAGTATCTGTTCATAAAAACTGTGAAAAATATCTTTAGTTATTTTACCAAATCAAGTAAATTAGGCAAACATGAATTATGCAATTAATTAAAATAATTGTTTTTTATTTAGGATAATACTTTTGACTTGGTTCAAATATTATGAAAAATTTGGAATTGAATGATCCGGTTGAAATTGAAGCTTTTTTGAGTAAAATAAGTTTGTCAGGCCCTGGGTTTAACTCTGACTGTCTGTTAATGGATGTCTATGATTCAGGACTGGATTATCCAGATTTTCTGAAAGCTGAGGGAAGTGACCCTGGTGCCTGCTATGATGGGACTTCACCAGCGTGGGCTAAGTACCATGTTCGGCAAGGAAAACGGGTTTATATGATTTATGGAGGTTCTGGAGGTAAAAGGCGATCTCATTTCACAGAAACTCCTTAATATTAGTTTTGCTTTCCAACGCTTCATTTATTTCTAGGCATTCTAGTTACCATGATAATGACAGCTTTTTTTATAGTATTTGAGGTTTCTTCAACTTAAGGAGAACTATTTATACGATGGATTTTGATAAAGAGTCTCAACAACGCATACTTCGAGTTGCTGCTGATAAAAATGAAGGGCGACCTACTGAAGAAATAGATGGACGTATAGCCAAGATTCTTGATCTCCATCCAGAGTTTGACTCTATTTGGGAAGAAGGCGAAATGGCGTCAATTCCTAGAGAGGTTAATGGGATGATTGTGAACCCGTTTGTGCATACTGTTTTACATGTGACCATTGATCGTCAATTACAACTAGAGGACCCTGAGCATGTTGCTACTGCCTACGTGCGTTTAGTTGGCCAAGGCATGGATGAACATGAGGCGTTACATGCAATTATAGGCATATATGCCAATCTACATTTTGCCAAAACACGAAGAGATATGCAGTTCGATGCCCTCGCTTATGAAACTCAGATTAATTCGTTGTCATTCAAGCCAAACTAGTTTGTAAATCAAGGTTTTGCTTACTGAATTTTTTTGTGTGGGGACTTCTTAACTTAGAGGACTTTAGCTACTGTTTTACCAAGATCAGCAGGGCTTTTGACGACTTTAATGCCACAGCTGCGCATAACTTTCATTTTTTCTTCGGCCGTTCCTTTTCCACCAGAGATGATTGCTCCAGCATGACCCATACGACGGCCAGGGGGGGCTGTTTGCCCCGCAATGAATCCGATCACCGGTTTGGTGACATGTTTTTTTATGTAGTAAGCAGCTTCGTCTTCTGCTGACCCACCTATTTCACCAATCATGCAGATAGCTTTTGTTCCTCTGTCTTTCTGGAAAAGTTCCAGTACATCTATATATTTTGTTCCAATAATTGGATCTCCTCCAATGCCAACACATGTTGACTGGCCATATCCTAAGGCGGTCAGTTGGCCTACTGCTTCATAGGTTAGGGTACCACTTCGAGAAATAATCCCTACATTACCTTTTTTATGGATATGAGCGGGCATAATACCAATCTTACATTTTCCTGGAGAGATAATGCCGGGACAGTTAGGTCCAATTAAACGAGATTCGCTAGATTTGACATAACGGTATACTTCAACCATATCTGATACTGGGATGCCTTCCGTGATACAGATTATCAGCTTAATTCCTGCATCGGTAGCTTCGAGAATAGCATCTGAGGCAAATGCTGGTGGTACAAAAATCATAGTAGCATTGGCTTTTGTTTTTTTTACTGCATCTCGCACGGTGTTGAAGACGGGCACTTTCCCTAGAACAGTTTGACCTCCTTTGGCGGGCGTAACTCCACCAACTAAATTGGTGCCATATTCCATACATTGTTCAGCGTGAAATTGCCCTTCGCGTCCAGTGATTCCTTGTACAATCAGTCTTGTTTTTTCGTCAACTAGAATGCTCATCGTATTGCCTTTACAATTTTTTGTGCGCCATCTTTCATGCCGTTTGCCACAATAACGTTAATCCCTGAATCGGCAAGAATTTTATGACCTTCTTTCATATTTGTCCCCTCCATTCTTACAACGATGGGGACTTTTATTTTTAATTTTTTAGCCGCAATTTCAACACCTCGGGCTAGAATATCGCATCGTAATATACCGCCAAATATATTTATAAAAATTCCTTTAACGTGTGGGTCAGACAGAAGGATACGAAATCCATTTTCGATCATTTTCTCATCAGCTCCACCACCCACATCCAGAAAATTTGCTGGTTCGCCACCGGAATGTTTAATGATATCCATCGTCGCCATGGCCAGCCCAGCGCCATTAACCATGCAACCTATATTTCCGTCTAGCTTGATATAGTTTAAGTTGAATTTGCTGGCTTCCACTTCCATGGGATCTTCTTCATCGAGATCGCGGTAACCTAGGGTTTCTTTATGTCTATATAGAGCATTGCTATCAATGTTTACTTTTGCATCTAGAACTAGAACTCGACCGTCAGTGGTAGTTACAAGAGGGTTGATCTCAAGCATGTCAAAGTCTTCATCAATAAAAGCTTTATAAAGATTTATTATTAAAGGGATTATTTTTTTTAGGGCATCGCCTTTTAAATTAAGTGCAAAGGCTATTTTTCTGGCGAGATAAGGTTTGACGCCAATGATGGGGTCAATTATTTCTTTGATAATTTTTTCTGGTGTTTCTTCGGCGACTTCTTCGATTGCCATGCCCCCAGCCTCGCTTGCCATAATCATCACACGGCTACTTTGACGGTCTAAAAGTATGCCGAGGTAAAGTTCTTTATCAATTGGCATTCCTTCTTCTATCAAGACCTTCTTCACTTTTCTGCCTTTTAATCCGGTTTGCGGTGTCACTAGTGTCATTCCAATAATCTTGCTAGCTAGTTTTTTAGCCTCTGTTGGATTTTTTGCAAGCTTGACACCTCCGCCTTTTCCACGTCCGCCAGCATGAATTTGTGCCTTGACCACAACAATAGCTGTCTTTAATTTTCGAGCTGCATCCGCAGCTTTTGCTGGGGTATTAACAAC
>CAJJDL010000201.1 GCA_905182935.1 uncultured Nitrospinaceae bacterium
TAATAAAACCTTTTTCATATGATTATAATTTATATATATAGGTGAAAAAAGTAAGCTAGCGATCTTTTAAGCATAACTGCTATGAATACATATATTAGACATCAAAGAACAAATAAACGCAAAAAAAACCGACGAGCTCTGAATAAAATTTATTATTTTTAATGCGATTTCATTCAACTTAGTGATAAAATAACTCAATTCTTCATACTTTAAAGTTTTCTGTAACAGGTTAAATAATAATTTGTTTCTTAAATCTTAAGAAAACTAAGCAAACCCAAGCTCTAGGAGATTACTTAACATCATGTCCTCTCAGCAACCTAGTAAAGAAATAATAGCTAAAATAATGCTAGATGAAGCAAACCTCACATTCTGTGAATCGTCGGAACGTAAAGATGCTCCTGGCGAGAGAAACCTAGAAGGTTCAGCCTGGGATGAGGGAAAAATGGATGGGGAATTTGACCTAGAAGATTACCAACGTATCTTAGAGCTACAGATGGAGGCAGTCTGTATTTGTGATAAACAACCTGAACTAGAACAAAAAACCGCCGATATATTTCAAACTGTTACACAAGAAAATGCAGACGATGTTATGGAACAAATAAAACAAGAACCCGAAGTACTTAGTTTAGCTCGTATTGCCGTAACTATTTTCATGCTTCGCTTTCCATCAGTTCAATCATTTGTTAATAAGGGACACCCCTTGGTTCTCGCAACAGACGAATACATGCTGGAAAATTCCAATGCGCAAAACTGGCATGACTATAAATTCATCGCCGAAGAATTTGGATGGAAATAAATTACTCAATTCGCTTGCAAATCTCAAATAGGCTCGCTAATTAAGTCATGGACTTTCGGTATCGCCTAGCAAAAAAAACATTTAAAAATAAAAAAATCCCCCAAAAGCGTGCAACAGGGATGGATGTCATTAGCCATGATCAGCGTGGAGACGATTCTTCGCCTGAGGTCAATCTACTGAGCCTTGACAAGCAAACCATCACACCAAAACCTAAACCTCAAGAAGAAGAAAAAGAAGTATCCAGGCGTGATCTCTTTTCCTTTGGAGGTTTTATGAAATCCGCTGCTGAAATCGATGTAAAACCAATTGAAGAAACTGACGAAGAAGAACTTGAAAATTCATTAGTAATAGATGAAACCCTTGATAAGCCTATCACCGATTTAAAAACGGATGGTCCATTAGTTGAAAAAAAAGGTTTTTTTAAACGCCTTATTTCCCGTTTTCGCCCTGATTCTGGATCAGATCTAAAAGAATCTGCTTCTACTAATCCAATAAAACCTGAATTAACAAATTCTGAAAGTGATGACCTTTCAAGCACTGTCCTCTCTGAAGAATCTAATAAAAATATAAAAACAAATAATAAAACTTCAGAAGAAATAGCGGATCTTGAGATTTCTGAAGAAGAGGAAGATGATGACCCTGAATATGATCGCCGTGGACTAATCAAGCAAGGTATGCATTTTTTTGCCAAACCCGCTGTTCAATCAGTTCAAGATAAAGTCGATAAAGTTAACGCGGCAGTTGATAAATTCACTAAAAGAGTCCCACTTCTTCGCCCACCCGGTGCGATTACCGAAAGGCAGTTCCTACAAGACTGTACTCGTTGTGATAAATGTATTCACGCTTGCCCAAAAGATGCGATAGTCAAAGCACCTAAAAAATTTGGGTTTCTTGTAATGGGGACACCTTACATTGATCCCATTAAAAATCCCTGTGTTATGTGCGATGACTTACCGTGCATCTCGGCCTGTCCCGATGGCGCATTATTGCCTGTCGATAGCCCGAGTGACGTCAATATGGGGTATGTCATACTTGATAAAAAGAAATGTCAAGCCTACGGGGATACTTTCTGTCAGCAATGTATTATCGACTGCCCAATTCCTGGCGCAATCACTCAAAATAAAGACCAACAACCAATTTTTCATAAAAATATATGCACAGGGTGCGGTGTTTGCGTAAGGTCCTGTAGCACAGTTAATATTCCGGTAGCACTTAAAGTCAAACCCCTCATGGTGATCGAACAGCAAATCCGAAAAAAGCAAATGGAAGAAGAACAAATAAGATATGAAGCTGAGAAAAAAATACTAGAACAAAAAGCCATAGAGGACGAGCTGCTTGCCCAAAATATAGAAACAAAGACATCAGAAAGTGATATCGAAAACTCATAATCTATAGGTTCTAGGCTTAAACCACACCTCCTAGGTCAATTAAACCAATAAATCATGTGTCTCCTATGAAACTGCTATTTGCTTGTAGGGCGCAAGTAAATAAAGGCAAGAAGCTAAAATATATTTCTCATAACTATCTAGTTACAAACTTAGAGCCATTTGTTAAGAATTAGTTTTTAACTATCCTCCCAGAGTAATAACTTTTTTACCATTGAATTTCGACCCATCTAAATTTTCGGGGTATTATCATCAACATGACCTCAGCAGATTAGACTTACGTCAAATCCAATTATTTTTGGCTTAAATTTCATTTCAAACACTATCAAAGTGTTATCTCTTGCAAATCCCCCTAATTTTCAGTATGTTAATGGGTCTTTTAACAATCTTACAACTTTTATTTAATCTGGATAGAAAATGCAAGAACGCACTCACACTTGTGGAGAATTAACAGCAAAAAATATAGATGAGGTAGTCACTCTTTATGGATGGATTCATACTCGAAGAGACCATGGTGGCCTTATCTTCATTGATCTTTGGGATAAATATGGGCTTACACAAGTAGTCCTCAATCCTCAAATAGACCAATTGGCCCATCAGGAGGCACATTCATTACGTGGCAATTTTGTAATTTCGGTTCGCGGTAAAGTAAGATCAAGACCAGAAGACATGATCAATCCGAAGCTTAAGACTGGAGAGATTGAAGTTTTTATTGAACAACTCGAAATCTTAAACCCATCAAATACTCCACCATTTACAGGCTGGGAACATCAGGAAGTTGGTGAAGCTACCCGACTGAAACATCGATACCTTGACTTAAGAAGTAATGAGCTCCAAAAAAACCTTGAATTACGCTACCAGATAACTCGAGTTGCAAGGGATGTTCTTGATAAGGCTAAGTTTATTGAAATAGAAACACCTATTCTAACCAAGAGTACCCCTGAAGGTGCTCGTGACTATCTAGTTCCAAGCCGCCTTAATCCTCAGAAATTTTATGCATTACCTCAGTCGCCACAACTTTTCAAACAAATCTTAATGGTATCGGGAATGGATCGATACTTTCAGATTGTAAAATGCTTCCGAGACGAGGATCTACGACTGGACCGACAACCAGAGTTCACACAAATTGACATGGAAATGTCTTTTGTTAACGAGAAACAAATTTTTGCTCTGGTTGAGGACATGATCGCTTCTATCTACAAGCAAACACTAGATATAAGAATCGAAACTCCTTTTGCAATATTAAAGTACCAGGATGCAATCAATCGGTTTGGTTCAGATAAACCAGACTTGCGATTTGGACTCGAATTGGTGGATGTAAGCGAGGTGGTAAGAGGTGCCGGCTTCAAGGTATTTGCACAAGCACTTGACGACGGAGGACAAGTCAAAGCAATTAACATCAAAAACAGTGCCGACTCTCTTTCCCGCAAAGCATTGGATGACCTTACCGAGGTTGCGAAAACTTATGGGGCAAAAGGAATGGCTTGGATCAAGATTCAACAAAATGAATTACAGTCGCCTATCATTAAGTTTTTTGAAAAAGAAATATTGGACAAACTTATTAAAACGGTAAAGGGGGAACCTGGCGACACCATTGTATTTTCTGCCGACAACCCAAAAATTGTAGCAGATTCTCTTGCTAACGTAAGGTTAAGCGCTGCAAAGCTTCTAAATTTAATAGAAGACAATCTAATTAAATTGGTATGGGTCACCGAATTTCCGTTAGTAGAATACAACGAAGAACAGAACCGTAATACAGCAATGCATCATCCATTCACAGCTCCATTAGAAGAAGATCTGGAAAAATTCGAATCAAACCCAAACGAAATGAGAGCACGAGCTTACGATCTAGTTCTTAATGGAAATGAAATTGGTGGCGGAAGCGTCCGTATTCACCGAAGAGACATACAGCAAAAAATGTTTAAACTACTTGGTATTGAAAAAGAAGAAGCAGAGCTGAAGTTTGGTTTCCTTTTAGATGCGCTTCAGTATGGTGCACCACCTCATGCAGGAATAGCCTTTGGATTGGACCGCATTGCGATGCTATTGGCAGGAGCACCATCAATCCGAGAAGTCATCGCCTTTCCAAAAACACAGAAAGCTACATGTCTTATGACACAGGCGCCTTCTGAAATAGATTCAAAGCAACTCAAAGAATTAGCTCTAAAGTACGACCTCTCGTAATTCATTAATCCCGCGCAAGAAAAAAACAGTCTTATTCATATACTTTTAATTCTTCCTGCTAATTCTTTCACAAATAGTTCGAGATACTGAGGAGACACAGCCGAGATATGAGGTGTAATAAGAACATTATCGAGTTGCCATAATCGAGAGTTTTCTGAAAGAGGCTCGGCAGCAAAAACATCTAGGTATGCCCCAGCTAGTTTCCCACCTTGAAGCAAAGCAACCAAGTCGTTCTCTTGGTAAACATTGCCCCGACCTATATTATAAAGATAACAGCTTGAAGGTAGTTCGCATAATAACTCGTGAGTTAGAAGACCTTCTGTTTTTTCTCCACCAGGTAGTGTAAGAATTAGGTGGTCGGTTGTGCCTAGAACTTCAGAAATATTATCAGGTCCAACAATACTATCACCTTCAGTAAAATAATCTGGGATTTTAGCACTAGTTCTTTTAATTCCCGTAATAGTACAACCGTAAGGTTTTAGAAATTTTCCCAAACACTGACCTATTGCACCGAACCCAAAAATAGTCACCCTGCTTGCTTGAAGCGAACCCAAACATTCAGAAATTTTCACGCGCGCCCATTTTCTCTGAGATTGCATTTTTTTCGAGTACTGAAATGCCTTTAAAAAATAAAAAACTGCACCAATTATACTTTCAGCAATCATCGGACCATGAAATGCCCCATACCATATCTTAATTCTACTATCGCCTAAATCAATCCAGTCTTTTCCTGCAGCTGGTGTTGCAATAAGTTTTAGATTATTCGCTTTTTCAAGCCACTTTTGTTTAAAAAACCACACAACGACCCTCTCTGCTTCTGGTAATTGATCTAAAAATTCTTTTGTGTTTTGACAGACGGTCACCTTTAACCCAGGAACTAACTCCTCTAATAGATCCCTATGAAATGGCAAAAAATTCCATGCCTTCACATGTGAATGGCTTAAATAGACCAACATTTTCTTTTTTACACCCATAGAGCCTTTAAACCTTATTATTTCATATCGCTCAAACATAAAAAAACTTCACTAACGTTGTAAACCTGTTTACTTAGTTTATGCCATGTTATACTTTCAACTATAAATACTAAATCCGAGTTTTTAAATAAGCCCGCTAATCTCAGAGTTCGAGCAAAATTTTTATATAATTTAAAGACTTACCCTAAATAAAAGGTATCCATTTTACGGAGAACTATTTTTCACGCCAACTCGTTTGAAGAGTAAGAGGCTCTTACTAATTTTATGGATAAAAAGACAACCGATCAAATACACTACCTTATATTAAAGACACACTCTTTGACAGGAGTCATCCCGGTAGGTGCGTTTCTGGTTCTTCACTTTTCCATTAACTCTCTGCGCACAGTAGGTGTTTGGCCTTACCAAATAAGCATAGACATTATTAACAATCTTCCATTCCTCATATGGATTGAAGCTGGATTCATAATTGCTCCACTGATGTTCCACTCACTGGTTGGTTTTTATATATATTTTTCTGGAAGATCAAATCCCTTTCGATACAACTATCCACACAACTGGATGTATACCCTACAAAGACTCTCTGGGGCAGTTGTTTTTGCGTTTTTGATCTATCATTTAGCGACAACAGTAGTCCCCAAACTTTGGTATGGAAATACTCAGTTCGAAGCTGCTCCATACTTGATTTATGTAATGAACCAGGAATTTAAATCCTGGGATGGACGCATTATTTATGCGATTGGTATTGTAGCTGCAACCTTTCATTTTTCTAGCGGATTATGGGGTTTCTGCATTTCATGGGGGATTCTAATAGGTCGTCGGGCGCAAACAAACGCAGGCTATATTTTTGCATTATTTGGGTTAGTGCTTACAGTAATGGGTCTTTCGACCGTTGTCGAATTTTCACTCCATCCCGTCGGGGTTGAAGCGACGGAACCAGGATAAAAAAAATGGCGAAACGTAAAAAAAAAATAATCGTTATTGGGGGTGGTTTGACGGGACTTTCACTCGCAATGAAAATCTGCGAGCGCAATGCCGAGGTGGTTATCGTCTCTTACCAGTCTCTAAAAAGATCTCATTCTGTATGTGCTCAGGGAGGTATCAATGCAGCGATTGACGCAAGAAATGAAGGAGATTCTCCCGAAAACCATTTTTACGACACGATTAAAGGTGGAGATTTTCTAGCTCATCAGCCTCTAGTGAGGGACATGTGCTACCAGGCACCGGCAATTATTCATCTATTGGACCGTATTGGAGTTGCATTCAACCGAACTGGTGAAGGTCACCTGGAGTTTAGGCGTTTTGGTGGAACTTTATATTCACGGACTGCATTTGCCGGTGCAACCACGGGGCAGCAATTAGTTTATGCTTTGGATGAGCAGGTTCGTCGATTCCAGCACGATGGTTCAGTAGAGACTCTTGAATGGCATGAGTACCTAGGAGCTGTTCTTGACTCACAGGGTATTTGTAGAGGTGCTGTACTTCAAGATTTGCGAACTAACACAGTATTTACCTTAGCAGGAGATGCAGTAGTACTTGCTACAGGTGGACCAGGCCAGGTCTATGTAAAATCCACTAATTCAACTGTTAATACAGGTGCTGCAGCAACGATGGCCTACCTTCAGGGTGCCAAGTATGGCAATGGTGAATTTATTCAGATCCACCCTACTGCTATCCCCGGGCCGGACAAACTGCGCTTAATGAGTGAATCTGCTAGAGGGGAAGGAGGACGTCTTTGGGTTCCAAGAAAAGCTGGTGATGCAAGACCTCCAAAATCAATCCCCGATAGAGAGCGCAACTACTTTCTGGAAGAAAAATTTCCTCTATTTGGAAACCTTGTACCACGCGATGTTGCCTCACGAGAAATTCACGATATCGTCTATAACCAACACTTAGGAATTGCCGGAGAACCTATGGTCTATCTCGACCTAACTCACAAATCCAGGGAGTTTCTTGAAGATCGTTTGGGAGGAATTATAGATATTTATAAAAAGTTTACAGGTGATGACCCAAAAGATGTTCCTATGAAAATTTTGCCCGCTGTTCATTACTCCATGGGTGGTTTATGGACTGACTATGAATCTGATGGAAACGGCATGATCGAACATGGTTCTCCGAGAAATCAGGCTACTTCGATACCTGGTCTTTATGCCGGTGGAGAAGCAGACTATCAGTACCATGGAGCTAATAGGCTAGGAGCTAATTCGCTACTTAGCTGTATTTATACTGGACTAATGATGTGTCGAGGAATTTTTACCTATATTGACAATCAAGATAAGTCTGTTGACGATATCTCCTCAACAATTTTTGGTGATGCCAAAAATCATTGGGAAAGCCGATTAAAAGAAATCAAAGCAATGAAAGGCAAAGAAAACCCTTATCAACTGCATATAGAACTGGGCGATATTATGATGAGCAATGTCTTAATCGTTCGAGAAAATAAAAAATTAGAAAAAACAATTACTGCTATAGACGATATCAAAACTCGATTTAAGGATTTAAATTGTGTTGATACCTCAGACTGGGCTAACCCAACGCCAAGTTTCATTAATCAATTGTATTGTATGATCGAGCTATCCAGAGTTATTGCGAAAGGAGCAATTATGCGAGACGAATTTCGTGGCGCGCATTACAAACCAGAATTTGATCTCAAACAACCCTCTAAATTTGACCCAAATGAGTACATTGACTACTTGGAAAAGAAAAATGATGGAGAAGTTCCAGAAAATGCTTTTCCTAAAGGGCACCTTGACTACATGAAACGCTTCGAAGCTAACAATAAAAACTGGCTCAAATCAACCATAGCTGAGTATAAAAATGACAAACCAGAAATTAGCTATGAACCTGTGGACACCTCAATAGTTACGCCACGTCCACGGAAGTACGACTAATGAAAGGAAATATCGTGAACGAAAAAACCGTAAAACTTAAAATAAAACGCCAAGACAAACCAAACTCAAAAATATATTGGCAAGAATTTAAAATACCTTACAAAGAGCGCCTTAATGTAATTGCTTGCCTTCAAGATATCCAGAGAAACCCAACTACTCAATTAGGTGAGTCTGTCAACCCAGTCACTTGGGACTGTAATTGCCTTGAGGAGACTTGTGGTTCTTGCACCATGCTAATCAATGGTAAAGTAAGACAAGCTTGCACTGCGTTAATAGACTCATTGGAGCAGCCTGTGATTTTGGAGCCGATGTCTAAGTTTCCAGTAGTGCGTGATCTACAAGTAGACCGAAGCCGAATGTTTGAAAATCTAAAAAAAGTTAAAGCATGGGTGGAAATCGATGGGACCCATGATATTGGTGAAGGTCCGATAATGTCAGACAAAGTTAGGTCTCAGCGTTATGCCCTGTCTGAGTGTATGTCATGCGGATGTTGTCTAGAGGCCTGTCCACAATTTTCATTAACTAATAACTTTTTGGGTGCTGCTACCTTCAGCCAAGTACGTCTATTCAACCTACATCCTTCAGGGTCCATGTTAAAAGAAGAACGGTTGGATGCTGTAATGGGAGAAGGTGGAATCACCGATTGTGGTAATGCCCAAGTATGCGTAGAAGTTTGTCCTAAGAGTATTCCTCTAACAGAATCCATTGCCGATATCGGACGACAAACTACCCTGCAAACTCTTAAAAACATATTCATGAAATAACTCGATTAAGGTCGAAATTTCATTTTGCTAGGCAAGCTCTATAGGTTTTGCTAAAATCAACCCTTTATTAGATAATAAAATTTTATCCACTTAAGGATTAATATTGTTATGAAAGTATCACTTGCCAACGCTTTAGGCACTTGTTTTGGAGTCGAAGATGCTATCACTATGGCTATGACTCCTGAATTTGGAAAAAATCTCACAATTGTAGGGCAATTGGTCCACAATCCACAAATCAATGAATCGCTTAAAAAAAATGGTGTATCACTAGTTAATAATATTGACGCTATCGACAAGATCAAAACTAAGAAAGTTATGATAACTGCTCATGGAGCAGCTCAGAAAACTAAAGACAAGCTCGAAGATGCTGGTTTCACGGTTTACGATGCTAGTTGCCCTCTAGTCATGCGAGTGCATAAAACTATCCAGTCCATGGTAACAAAAGGCTATTACCCTGTTGTCATAGGACAACATGACCATGTAGAAGTGAAAGGTATTGTAGGCGACCTCGAAGATTACCTCGTCATTAGCGGAGAAAGTGATATAACAAAAATTCAACGTTCAGGAAAAAGAAAGCTAGGCATTGTAAGTCAAACAACCTTACAAGTAGAAAAGGTGGAACATCTGGTCAAAAAAATTAGAGATAAGAGTTATGTCGATGACGTATATTTTGTCAATACTATCTGCCAACCAACACGTGACCGACAGGTTGCTGTAAGAGACTTAGCAGAGCAAGTTGACATCATGATAGTTATTGGTGGATATAACTCGTCAAACACAAAAAAACTTGTACAGGTATGCGAAGAAAAAAATATTCTAGCATTTCACATCGAATCTTATTCACAACTAAAAAAAGATTGGTTTTATAATAGAGCCCATGTCGGCATAACTGCAGGCACAAGTACTCCCGAACATGTAATAAACGAAGTACATGAGGCAATTCTTGAAATCGCTAAAACAACAGGTTCGGAGCCAGCCGTTCATTAACCATTTTTTAATAAGTCTTCTTCTTTAAAAACCTACATTATAGAAAGTTTAGGTTAGAATTCTTTATAAAAATTTCTCAAATATAACTTTTATCTAATTAAAAAATTTGGCAGGAAGAGTTGAGCCTGCTCTTCTAATTATGGAAGATTGGAAATACTGCGTCGAAATATTACCAAAAGTTAGTAGAACTTTTGCATTAAATATTTCTGTACTTAAGGGAAATATACATAAAAGCATTTTAGTTGCCTATCTTTTTTGCCGTGCGATTGACACTGTGGAAGATGCTGCAAAACTGGAAGGTCCTGATAAAATAGCACTCCTCATAAATTTTGCATCTCTTTTAAAAAATACTACGGATAGAGAGTACTCGCTAAATCAATGGATAAAGAACATAACTATTGTTGATGGGAGCCCCTCTGACCTCGACCTCTTACGTAATACTCAAAGAG
>CAJJDL010000202.1 GCA_905182935.1 uncultured Nitrospinaceae bacterium
AGATTTTTTAGAATTTGTTCGTTGCATTTTACACAAATCCAACCTTCTCCGGAGAAGATCCAGAACTCATCTTCTACCCAGTCCTTTGCGTCTTCCTCGGTATCAAAGTACTCACCAACTTTGGAGCACTCAGCAGATATTTTAATCTGGCACTCAACTGCGTATTTGTTATCTTTTTTAACGATCAATTTAGGCTCCTTTTACTTATTGCTTAATCGTCCTCTGATAGGTAGGAGTAATTAAGAGCTACTTATAGAGATTTCAAGGTTTGGATCGCAGTAGCCTTTTAATGCTCTTGTTATTGCTGCTAGCGTTCCCCCTGTTGAGCTCGGGCAGCTTCCACAGGCACCTTGATACTTGATAACCACATCATTTCCTTCCACTTTAATAACTTCCAGTCCTCCTCCATCATTGGCTAAAGCAGGTCTAATTATTTCATCCATCAAAGACCCAATAATTAGCTCCTTTTCGCTATCAGGGAGACTGGGAAATGCTTCACGGTCAATTGTGCTGACAAAGGATTCTTTTTTTTCACTTTCAGGGGGTTTTTCTCCTGGCGGTAGAAGAATAGTTTTTATGGCAACTTTTACATCATCCATAAAATGTTCCCATGCATTGGAAGAAAACATGGTGACTGAAACATAATCTTGACATAGAAATAACTCTATTGCTCCGACCTTGAATAAGGCCACAGCTAGGGGGTCATCTCCAGTATATTCCTCATCTTCTTCTCCTGAAGAAAATGATAGGGAGCCACTAGCTACCACTGGTCCCTCCATGATAAATTTAAGTGCTGCAGGGTTGGGTGTCTCTTCTATGTGTAATATTTCCAAAATAAAAGTCCTTAATTTAAGAGTAACTCAAGATTAAGATGCTTGGATTACGAAATGGGTTTATAGGTATTTATCTAAACGTGTACAATGAAAACTATAACTTATTACTTTCAGGCTAGATTGATATTATTATTTGTTTACAAATAGTACTAGTCTTTTAATGTTAAGAAGTAATAGTTTTGTTGATAGATTGAACTAGAAAGTGATCCAAACGATAGATCAGCCAGTGAACGAAACTGTTATATTGTTGGATAATTTGAGTTTATTGAACTTAAAGCTGGTATTTTACTCTAGGTTAGAGTAGTATGGTTTTACGGTTGTTGGTTGAAACCGTCAGGAGAATTAGTGGTGTTGAACAGAAGAGAGCTTTTCCTTTTTGGTTGAGAAATGTTCGGATCTTAATCCGGTATTTTTTTTATTGTACTTTCTCCCCCCCCCTCCATTTTTCTCAACAAAAAATCAATCACATTTATTAATACTGTGCTTGCTGTATCCTTGAAATTTTTAAGGCTCTGCATGCTTACGCCAGATATCATTTAATTTTAATACATTAAGGAAACTATGTTAGCTAACTCACCTGTTCAAGAAGTACAATCCGGTTTTGAAACTTTAAATCTTATTAGTCCTATTTGCAAAGTTCTTCGTGAAGAAAAATATGCCTTGCCCACGCCTATTCAAGAACAAGCTATTCCTAACCTTTTAAATGGCCGTGATCTCTTAGGGTGCGCCCAAACAGGAACTGGCAAAACAGCAGCGTTTGCACTTCCTTTACTTCAGTGGCTCGAAAAAAATAGGGAAGTTGTTGGACCTAAATGTGTTCGTGCTTTGATACTTGCTCCCACTAGAGAATTAGCTGCTCAGATAAGTGAAAGTATTCGAGTCTATGGACGATATTTAAAAATTAAACAAGCGGTGATTTATGGTGGTGTAAGGCCAACTTTGCAAATACGCGCATTATCACGTGGAGTAGATGTTCTAGTCGCGACACCTGGTAGACTTTTAGATCTTTTAAATCAGAGACAGTTACGCTTAGATAAGGTTGGGGTGCTTGTTTTAGACGAAGCAGATCGAATGTTGGATATGGGTTTTCTTCCCGATATTAAGAAAATATGTAAGGTCATTCCATCAAACCGACAGACGATGTTGTTTTCGGCGACTCTTCCAGGTGAAATAGTCAAGCTCTCTAAGGAATTTTTAAACGACCCGATACAAGTATCTGTTACTCCACCATCAAGTACTGTATCTAAAATTGAACAAAAAGTATTATTCGTAGATCGAGAAAATAAATCTGCTTTATTGGAATCTATTCTTGAGGAAGATCAGAGTATTTATCGAGTACTCATTTTTACTAGAACAAAACATGGCGCTGATAGAGTTGCCAAAAGACTGATAAAGCTAAAAATTCCAACAGAGGCAATCCACGGTAACAAGTCACAACCGGCGCGTTTAAAGGCGCTAGATAAATTTCGCTCTGGAAGAGTGAGAGTTCTCGTTGCAACTGATATCGCTTCGCGTGGTTTGGATGTTGATGGGATCACTCATGTCATAAACTACGATTTACCGAAAGAAACTGAGAGTTACGTACACAGAATCGGTCGGACTGCTCGAGCAGGAATGGAAGGGATTGCTTTATCATTTTGTGACGCGGGGGAAAAATCATACCTAAGAAGGATTGAGGCAGAAATTGGTCGTCCCTTAAACGTCGATCAGGCGCATCCATTTCATGATGAGTCAATAGCTAATAAAAAAAGTGGTGGTAGAAAACCTGATTCTGGAAAGTTTGCTAGAGGTGGAGCTAGGGGAGGCAAAAGTAGATCAACTGCCTATTCTTCAGGGAAAAATAAAAACTCCTCTTTTTCACGAAACCGTTCATCAGGAAGACCTGCAAGTAGAAATACAAATACTAGAAGTCAAAGAAGTGCTTAGTCGCAATACCTTTTAAGGTGCATAGCGAAAACCTAAATTAATTTAGGTAGTGCTTTTTTTAAATTTAGAAACATACTAATGACTTTTCTTTTAATAAGATTTTTCCCTTCTCTAGTCAGAGAGGGGAATTTTTTTTATGAGTTAACTTTTAATAT
>CAJJDL010000203.1 GCA_905182935.1 uncultured Nitrospinaceae bacterium
GTTAAATATAACTCCTATGTGGAAAACCACATTGAAAAGTTTGGAATAGGTAAAATTGTATTTCACGAGTTCTCTCCATTTATCAAAAAAAAAATTAGTCCATGACCAGAGTTTTTAGCCTTGAGGCCAATTCCGATCCCCGAATTAGTTTGCGAATTGGTTTGTCTATCAGGTTTAAGCTCATGTATAACCTTTCCAGTTTTAATAAATGCTTTGATTCGGCAATGGCTTGACCTCCTTCATTTCTTATTTCGTTACGCCAAATACTAAGACAATTTAAGTTCTTTAGATTAGGTGATTGAGCTAAAGCAATTGCCCCTTCATTACCAATTTTATTAGCGCAGAAGTATAGTTTTACAAGGTTGGTTAAAGTGTTTGTATTGGCAATGGCCTTTGCTCCTTCATCTCCAATCCCTGTGCTGTCCATATGAAGGGCAGTGAGAGAAGTTAAATATGTTGACTCCGCCAATATTTTTGCTCCTTCGGGCCCGATAGGATTTGAGTCTAAAAATAAGGTTTCTAGTTTTCCTAGGTTCGGAGAATAGGCAATTGCTTTAGCTCCCTTAGCACTGATCTGATTAGCTTCGAGCATAAGATTGTTAAGGTTGCAAACAAGTTTTGACTCAACTAGTTTTTTTAAACCGGTATCACTTATTTTATTGTGATTTAAAAATAGTTTTTCTAGATTGGGAAGACACCGACTTTTAGATAAGTACTCGATTTCTGCATTACCTAATGCGTTGTTGCTGAGGTAAAGTTGCTTGACTCCTTTTAGGGTTTCGCCGGCCTGACATAAAAGGCGCAAATGTTCCGGTGAGACATTTTTGTCTTCAAGGTCCAGTAGGTCTCCTTCTGGAGTTAGATGAGAAAGGATGTATTCATCCAGCTTAGATTTAGCTTTTATTTCCAAAAGGTTCTTTCTTTTAATTAGAGTGTAAAGAGTTGATTAATCAATCTATCCAATTTTTTCTTAAATATCAAACAATGTCGTGAGTTTTTTTAACGTAATTATTGTAATGTAAGAGTAAGTTAAGTTCGGTATAAAGATCGAGTGATAGTGTAAGCTTATTATATGGATGTTTGTTTAGAGGCTAATCTAAAAAAGCGTATAGATGTGAAGATAAATTGAAATTTATTGGAGAAAAACTTTGATTATAGGCATCCCAAAAGAAATTAAAGAGGATGAGTATCGAGTTTCGATGACTCCGGCTGGAGTGCACGATATGGTTTTGGATGGTCATATAGTCCTCGTGGAAGATGCTGCAGGAGAAGGTAGCGGGCTTTCAAATAAACTGTATGAAGACCATGGTGCGAATATTGTCGAGAGAAATGATGTTTTTTCTCGTTCGCAAATGGTCATCAAGGTAAAAGAGCCTTTACCAGAAGAATTTGATCTTTTGAGAGAAGGGCAGATTCTATATACGTATCTTCACTTAGCTCCAGCTCCTGAATTAACTCGTGCATTACTAGACCGAAAAGTAATTGGTATTGCTTACGAGACAGTCCAGTTATCCGATGGATCGCTCCCACTACTGATCCCCATGAGTGAGGTAGCAGGAAGAATGTCAATACACGAGGGATCCAAATACCTTGAAAGAGAGAATCAAGGGAGAGGCATTCTTCTTGGTGGGGTGCCAGGTGTAGATCCTGGACATGTAGTAATTATTGGCGGCGGAATTGTGGGTGCCAATGCTGCAAAAATGGCTATTGGTACCGGGGCATCTGTAACATTATTAGATGTAAACCTAAATAGATTACGTTATCTAGATGACATATATGGTGGGCGATTAAAAACACTAATGTCGAATCGTGTGAATATTGTTGAAGCACTTCGTACTGCAGACTTAGTTGTTGGAGCTATTTTAATTCCAGGCGCGCGAGCCCCAAAACTTATTACTCGAGAAATGCTTTCATTTATGATGCCTGGATCGGTGATTGTTGATGTGGGAATTGATCAAGGGGGAGTAGTCGAAACCTCTCACCCGACCACTCATAGCGACCCCATATTTATAGTTGATGATGTTATTCATTACTGTGTTGCTAATATGCCTGGTGCAGTAGCACGTACATCAACATTTGCATTAACAAATGCTACTTTTCCCTACGCTTTAGAGTTAGCTCGAAAAGGGTTTAATGATGCTTTTCAGGCAAACCCAGCTCTGGCTAGGGGGTTAAATGTGTTTAAGGGGGACGTAACACATCCTGCTGTAGCAGATGCTCTTGATATGGAATGTGTTCCTTTAAAAAAATTTTTAGTTTAACGAAGAGCTCTGTTTAACAATATATTATGAAAAATAATTTTAGAAAAATTAATGAAGCCCTCTAATTTTGTTCATCTGCATTTACACACATCTTATAGTCTATTAGATTCATCGTTGAGACATGATGCCCTGTTTAAACGGGCAGCAGAATTTAAAATGCCAGCTATTGCTATGACAGACCATGGCAATATGTTTGGGGCGATTGATTTTTATAATGGGGCAAAAAAATATGGTCTTAAACCTATTATTGGTTGTGAAGTATATGTGGCTCCAGAAAGTCGCCATGAGAAAAAGGAAAAACATGATCTGCGGGACGCTTCTTATCACCTCATTCTTTTAGCCCAAAACCTAAAAGGATATCAAAATCTTCTTAAGTTGGTAACTCTAGGGTATATGGAAGGCTTTTATTACAAACCTCGTATTGATAAAGAATTATTAGCAGAGCATGCGGAAGGCTTGATTGCTCTTAGCTCATGTGGGCGAGGAGAAGTTGCTCACAATATAAATAAGGAGAACGTTCCTCGTGCTACAAAAATTGCGAGTCAATATGGCGAGATAATGGGGGAAGGTAACTTTTTTCTCGAACTTCAAAATCATAAGATGCAGTATCAAGAAAAAATTAATAAAGAACTTGTCAAACTCGGTAATAAGCTTTCTCTTCCGTTGGTAGCTACAAATAACTGCCACTACCTTGACCGTGAGGATTTTCACGCACACGAAATTCTACTTTGTTTGCAAACTGGCAAGACGATGAGCGACCAGTATCGCATGCGATACCCTTCTGATGAATATTATTTTAAATCTTCAGAGGAAATGATTCATCTATTCAATGAAGTCCCCGAAGCAATTGAAAATACTATAAAAATAGCAGAACGTTGTGAATTAGAATTAGACTTTAATAAGCTTAACTTTCCAGATTATCCCATTCCAGAAAACTACACGCTTGAAAAGTATTTAACAGAGCAAACGAATAAAGGTTTAGAAGAACGTTTTCAAGAGATGACGCGTCAAGGTATAAATTATGAGCAGTCTGTTTATAAAGATAGGTTAAAAGATGAGCTTGGTATTATCGAACGGATGGGATATCCCGGATACTTTTTAATTGTTTGGGATTTTATCGATTACGCTCGTAGAAATCATATTCCTGTCGGTCCGGGTCGTGGTTCTGCTGCTGGGAGCCTTGTTGCATACTCTCTTCGTATAACAGATGTCGATCCACTCAAGTACGATCTTCTTTTTGAGAGGTTTCTGAATCCAGAGCGCGTAAGTATGCCTGATATAGACATCGATTTCTGCATGGATAAACGTGATAACGTAATAAAATATGTAACCGAAAAATATGGAGGGAATCAAAATGTAACACAGATTATCACTTTCGGTAGTATGAATGCTAAGGGTGTTCTTCGCGATGTGGGGCGTGTTTTGGACATCCCTTATGGAGAGGTAGATAAAATAGCAAAACTAGT
>CAJJDL010000204.1 GCA_905182935.1 uncultured Nitrospinaceae bacterium
AGTCCTAAAATAAGGCGTTCTGTTAGATAATTTTGACCAACTATTGTTTTTCCGATTTCTTTTTTTAATAGTGGAATAAATTCTCCTGCCTGCTTGACTTGCTGGGTAATTTCTTCAATTGATTGAGTCATTTCTATCGATTCTATTAGAAGGTTAGTACTCTTAGTTTATTTGTTATTAATTTTAATCAGTCTAATATAATAGATTACCTCGTTGAAAATTGATTAAAATTTTTTAATTTAGTGCTTATTTGTGCAATTAATTTATATTGATAGCTATTATTTAGTAGTTTGAGCTTTACAAAATGGTTAAGTGCCATAAAATAACCAACTTAGTTATTAATAAATACACTAAGAAATTTGTTATCGAAAGAGGATTTGAATGTCTGATAAAACTCAGGAAAATCTGGATAATTTAATAGTTGAAGGTTTAAATGTTGAAAAGGGTGAACTGGATCTCCGCGAACGAGAGCTTGACGATGAAGACTTTAAACTCATTGTAAAATCGGACAAGCTTAAAGGTGTCACTGCACTTTTCTTAGAATATAACGAAATTGGTGATCAAGGTCTACAGGCTATTTTGGATTCTGAAAAGTTTAAACATCTTACCGCACTGAACATGTTTAAAAACCAGGTTACGGATGTTAGTGTTATAGAGATGGCTAAGTCAAAAACGCTACTCAATTTATCAGAACTTGTTATGAGCGATAATATGATTGGGGTAGAAGGTGCCAAGGCATTATCCGAATCTAAAACCCTGTCTAATTTAGTGTCGCTTTGGGTTGGCGATCAACTGGGTGATGAAGGCACTAAAATATTAGTTGAATCAAAGTACTTGACTCGGCTTAACCTACTAACTCTTTATCGGAATAATATTGGAGATCCTGGTGCAATAGCACTTGCGGAGTCTAAAAATCTCTCTAAACTGACAGAGCTTAATCTTAATTGGAATTATATTGAGGCTGAAGGAATTGAAGCCATTGCTAAGTCTAAAACGCTTACCCAATTAGAGACGTTGACGTTGACATACAATCCGATTGGGGAAGAAGGTGCAAAAATAATAGCTGGTTCAGAGAATTTTAAAAATCTAAAGCTTCTTGATCTTTATGAAACAAACTTAGGAGATAATGGTGCGATGGCTTTAGCTGAATCTAAGTATCTTTCTAAATTAGAAACTTTGATTTTAATTCATAATGATATTAGCGACGATGTTGAAGAATTAGTTAAAAATTCAAAAAACCTTCCAAGTTTGAATAAAGTTATTTTTAAACCAGCAAAAAAGGCCGAAGAGTAATATTATTGAACTTAAGTTACGTTTGTCGGTTTTTTAGTAGTCTAGAGTTTGGTTAAAGCTATAGACCTTCTAGATCGGTTTAGAGGGTTCTTTTACTTATATTGGGATTTCTCAAAACTACGAGGAGTCCCTTTTTTTTGAGTATTTTTGTATCGCAAGGATAGTGCTAATATTCTTAACTATTAATGTATAAGGAAACAAAAAACCAATGTTTACAGGAGAACAACCTGATTTATTAGATTTGTGGCCTTTCCGTGAAGATAGTATTTATGTGGTTGGCAAGGATGGTATTCCACAACATTATGATGGAACTGAATGGCTTCCTGTCCGCACCGAAAACGCTAATCCATTGATGGGTATCTGGGCTTCAGATGAAAACAATATATATGCGGTTGGTGTTGGGGGTGTGGTCCTTCATTATCAAAATAAGAAATGGGTTCAAATTGATACAGGTAGCTATGATTCTCTGAACGCTGCATACGGATACGATAAAAATAGTATCTTTATTTATGGAGTAGGGGGTCGCCTTTTATATTGGGGGGGAGATCAGTGGCATTATAGAGAACCAAATACTATTCACGATCTTTTCTGTATGTGGGGGACGGATATCAATAATATTCATGCGGTGGGAGGTGAAGGGACTTATCGATTCCATGATGGAAAACAATTCCAACGACGAGATGAACTGACTAGTGAAGAGATATCTTTATATGGGGTTTGGGGATTTGGTGATAACGATGTTTATATTGTAGGTTCGCATGGAACCATCCTTCACTTTGATGGAAATGAAGAAGGAGAATGGAAATTAATGGAGTCTGGTACGGAGGAATATCTTTTAGGTGTATGGGGTTCTTCGCCCAGCAATATTTTTGCCGTTGGAGATAATGCTACTGTTCTTCATTACGATGGAAATAAATGGTGTTCGATGGATCCTAAAACTGATAAATATTTAACTAAGGTACGAGGGTTGGGACCAAATTGTGTATACGCTGTTGGTGATGATGGACTCGTTATTCGTTTCGATGGCGAAAAATGGAATGATATGTCATTAGGGGAGGGTTCTTAAATGTCTGATTTAACGGAGAGTCATTTACTTTCAATATTCGGGTTTGGCAAAGACGATATTTTTGTTGGAGGGGCAGAGGGAACCATGCTTCATTTTGATGGAACAAAATGGGACTCAATGGATTTAAAGGGGCGTTGGACCATAAAAAATATATGGGGTGCCACTTCCAATAATGTGTTTGCTGTTGCTACGGATGGCAGAATTCTTCATTACGATGGCAATGAATGGTCTGTGGAGGATACAGAAAAATTACCACCTATGACAGGGGTTTTTGGTCTGTCAGAAACTGAAGTATATGCGTGTTCGCGTCTTGGACGGATTCTTCGTTATGATGGGAATGAATGGAAGTTTTTGAAAACAGGAACTGATGTTGATGTGACGCGACTATGGGGATGCCCAGAAGGAAAAATGTATGCAGTTGGGTTTGATGGACTGATTTTGAGGCAGGAAGAAGATCAATGGAAACGCCTAACTATTAATTCAAATCATGAGTTTTATGGTTTTTATGGTTTTGGCCCCGATGATATGTATATATGCGGATCTGATGGAATTATATACAAGTTTAATGGTAATGATATCACTGAAATGCCAACCCGAACACAGGATTTTTTCCTTGATATTTGGGGCCCCTCCAAAGAAATGGTTTTTGCAATTGGTGACCTTGGAATGATTATGTTTAATGACGGGGAGCAATGGACCCGTATTGAATCTAATACAGAAGAATACCTTACCGCTCTGTGGGGTAGTTCTGATGAAGATATGTATGCTGTTGGTGATAATGGACTTATTCTTCACTGGAATGGTGAAAATTGGTCAGCCTGCGTTTAGTGTTAGATCCCCCTTTAATGCCACTTTCTTTGTAGTAAAATTCTTGATACTCTTTTGTCCTGGATGTTACGGTTTGACAACTAACCTATTGATATTAAAAGTAGTTATTTGATCTAATTAGAATGTTTTAATAAAAAATACTGTTCTTGAAATATTATGTTTAAACCTACTCTCAAAGAATTTAAAGAAAAGTCGAAGAAGGGTAATTT
>CAJJDL010000205.1 GCA_905182935.1 uncultured Nitrospinaceae bacterium
GTTTCAGCGCGCCAAGGTGGGGATTTTATTTTGTCTCCAAGTGAAAAAGTTGAATATATGGATGTTTCGCCTAAGCAGCTCATAAGTGTGGCGGCGTCATTAATTCCATTTTTGGAAAATGATGATGCTAACCGTGCGTTGATGGGGTCTAATATGCAGCGTCAGGCTGTGCCTCTACTTCAACCTCAGGCTCCTTTGGTTGGTACTGGGATGGAAGCTATAGTAGCAAATGATTCCGGGGCGGTGATTGTCGCTGAAAATGATGGTGAGGTTATTAGTGTCGATTCGGCGCGTATTGTTGTGCGTAATAATATAGGAAGTGAAGATAAAAAAATAAAAGGTAAAAACTATCTCGATTCAACGGTTGATATTTATACCTTGGCTAAGTACCAAAGGTCAAACCAGAATACTTGTGTTAATCAAAGGCCCCTAGTGGCTACGGGTCAAAAGATTACTAAAGGTCGAGTGATCGCTGATGGTCCCGCAACCGAACAGGGAGAACTTGCTTTAGGTCGTAATGTTCTTGTCGCATTCATGCCTTGGGCTGGATATAACTTTGAGGATGCAATTGTAATAAGCGAAAAACTAGTTAAGCAGGATGTTTTTACTTCTCTCCATATAGAGGAGTTTAGTATAGAAGCAAGGGATACGAAGCAAGGAAATGAAGATATTACCAGGGATATATCTAACGTTAGAGAGGAAGCGTTGAAGGACCTTGATGAGAGCGGCATTATCCGAGTAGGTGCGACGGTTAAGTCAAGCGATATTCTTGTGGGTAAGATTACCCCAAAGGGCGAAACTCAGTTGAGTCCTGAAGAAAAACTTCTGAAAGCAATTTTTGGAGAAAAAGCGGGGGATGTTCGTGATACTTCTTTAAGGGTTCCGCCTGGTATTCAAGGGACGGTTATTGACGTGAAAGTCTTTTCTCGAAAGGGCGTTGATAGAGATGCTCGAGCTAATGCGATTAAAGAAGAGGTTGAGATTCGAATCGAAAAAGACTTCAATGATGAAATTTTAATCATTAAAAGCGAAACTGAGAGGCGGATGAGACTTCTTCTGTCCGGTAAGACAGTGAGTGCATTAGCAAAAATAGGGCGGATTGAATTTCAAAAGGGCCAAGTTTTAAATGATGAGACTCTTAAGAAAATGAGCGCTAGAAATATGGTTGAGCTTTCCGCTAAAGATGTTGACCTTGATGAGCTTCGAGAACTAGAGGCAAGTGGTACGGAGCGAGTGGGTGTTCTTAAGGCGTTAATGAAGGATAAAATTGCTAAGTTACAAAAAGGAGATGATCTATCTCCAGGTGTGATTAAAATGGTTAAGGTGTTTGTTGCTATGAAACGCAAGCTTCAGGTTGGAGATAAAATGGCTGGTCGGCATGGTAATAAGGGTGTTGTGTCGACGATTGTTCCTGAGGAAGATATGCCGTACCTTGATGATGGAACGACCGTTGAGATCATACTCAATCCGCTTGGTGTTCCGTCGCGAATGAATGTAGGACAAATTTTGGAGACAAACTTGGGGATGGCCTCAAAGGCGATTGGTAGGCATATGGCTACTCCAGTTTTTGATGGGGCGAAAGAGGCTGATATTCGAGAGCTTCTTGAAACAACTGAGTTTTCTCCTTCTGGCGTAGAACAACTTAACGATGGACGCTCGGGACAGCCCTTTAGGCAAAAAGTGATGGTTGGTTATATATATATTCTTAAGCTTCATCATTTAGTAGATGATAAGATTCATGCCCGTTCGACAGGGCCTTATTCGCTGGTTACTCAACAGCCATTGGGTGGAAAGGCACAGTTTGGAGGTCAGAGGCTAGGTGAAATGGAGGTGTGGGCATTGGAGGCTTACGGAGCAGCTTATACTTTGCAAGAAATGTTGACGGTGAAGTCAGATGATGTTGAAGGACGTAAGCGTATGTATGAAGCTATAGTCAAGGGAGAAACCACTGCTACTCCTAGTCTTCCAGAGTCGTTTAACGTGCTGGTTAAAGAGTTGCAGAGCTTAGCTATAGATGTAGAACTTATAGAGGCTTCTAGTTAAAATATCTTTAGGTTTGGTAGAAGGTTTAGGTTGTTTGAGGGTGTATTAACTTTAAACATTATTTTAAGGAGATAATCCTGGTGGATAGTTTTACGTTATTTGATAAGCCAAAGAATCCGGTTTTTTTTAATGCGATGCGAGTTCGACTTGCTTCGCCGGAAAAAATTCGTTCTTGGTCTTATGGAGAAGTTAGGAAACCTGAAACCATTAATTATCGTACCTTTAAGCCAGAAAGAGATGGATTGTTTTGCGCTAAAATTTTCGGTCCGGTAAAGGATTGGGAGTGCAATTGCGGAAAATATAAACGGATGAAGCACAAAGGGGTGGTCTGCGAGAAATGCGGAGTTGAGGTAATACTCTCTAGGGTGCGTCGTGAGCGAATGGGTCACATAGAGCTAGCCAGTCCAGTAGCTCATATTTGGTTTTTTAAAGGGCTTCCAAGTCGTATTGGTCATTTGCTAGATATTGCTCTTAAGGACCTTGAGCGTATTATTTATTTTGAAAATTATGTCGTGATGGATCCGGGAGATTCAGATCTTAAGGTAGGGCAGCTTTTAAGCGAAGAAGAGTTTCGTGAGGTGGAAATGGAATTCCCAGACACCTTTAAAGCGATGATTGGAGCTGAGGCTATCGATGAGATGCTAAAATCCATGGATCTAGATGCGGAGTCAATTCGCCTTAAAGAGGAGGCGATTACTACAAAATCAGTGATGAATAAGCGCAAGATTGCAAAGCGGCTTAAAATTATTGAAGCATTTCGGAAGTCAGGAAACAGACCTGATTGGATGATTCTTAAAGTGGTTCCTGTTATTCCACCAGAATTAAGACCTTTGGTTCCGTTGGATGGTGGGCGATTTGCTACATCAGATTTGAATGATCTCTATCGTAGGGTTATAAACCGAAATAATAGGCTAAAACGGTTACAGGAATTAAGGGCTCCGCAAATTATAATTCGTAATGAAAAACGAATGTTGCAGGAGGCAGTGGCGGCACTGTTTGATAATGGGCGGAGGGGTAGAACGCTTCGTGGTACAAATAAAAGACCGTTAAAGTCGCTCAGTGATATGCTAAAGGGAAAGCAGGGTCGATTTCGGCAGAATTTGCTTGGGAAGCGAGTCGATTATTCGGGTCGATCGGTAATTGTGGTTGGGCCTCATTTGCAGTTTCATCAGTGCGGGCTGCCAAAAAAAATGGCATTGGAGTTATTTAAACCATTCATCTTTAATAAATTGGAAGAAAAGGGATACGCTACTACCATAAAGACGGCAAAAAAAATGGTAGAACAGGAGCGTTCGGAGGTATGGGAGGTTCTTGAAGAGGTAGTTAAAGGACATCCGATTTTTTTAAACCGAGCGCCTACGCTGCATCGTTTGGGGTTTCAGGCATTTGAACCAGTTCT
>CAJJDL010000206.1 GCA_905182935.1 uncultured Nitrospinaceae bacterium
TCGGCTGTGGTCGTATTGGAACACTCCTAGAGAAAGATACCCTACGAGGGAAACCATGTACTCACGCTGGGGGGTTTAGTGCACTATCAAATACTAAAATAGTCGCTGGTTGCGATATAGATCACTCACGATTAAAGAGTTTTTCCAGGGATTGGGGAGTAAATCGCCTCTATAAAGATTATCGTGAAATGTTGACCCTTGAAAAACTAGACGTAGTCTGCATCGCAACATGGACTAACCTTCATGCTTCAATGGTAATGGATGCAGCTCGATCAGGAGTCAAAGCTATCTTCTGCGAAAAACCTATCGCACTTAATCTTGACGATGCCCGTCAAATGGTTCGAATTTGTAAAAGTAAAAGTATTCCATTTATTATTAATCATGAGAGACGTTGGGACAGCTATTACAAAAAAGCCCGCCAAATTATCAAAAGCGGAAAAATTGGCGAGATACGAACAATCATTGGGAATACATTGAGTGCAAGACCGGGTAAAAAATCGACTTGCGACTATGGAGGGGGAGCTCTATTTCACGACGGCACCCACTTGACAGACCTCCTTTTATTTTTTGCTGGCCCAGCAGAATGGGTTTCTGGTCACGACATAAGACCTTATGGAAAAAAATATATCGAAGAAACTGCCTATGGAATGATCGGTTTTAAAAGCGGTGCAATGGGATTCATAGAAGGTGGCGGTGCAAGGAAATACTTCAACTTTGAATTAGATATTCAGGGTTCGGAAGGACGCCTATTAATTGGAAACCATGGCAGGGAACTTTATTTAACAAAAAAAAGTAAACGGTTTTCAGGGTTTCAAGAGCTAGAACAAGTCAGCTTTCCAGAACCTAAGCAAATTACAAGTCCTTTTGAAAGTAGTGCAAGGGAAACCTTAAAATGTTTGCGAACAAATACCGACTCTATATCTAACGGTAACGATGGACTAAAAGCACTTGAATTAATATTTGCTATTTATCGTTCAGCGCAACTAAAAGGAAAACAACTCAAACTAAAACCGAACGCTTTACATTGAAAATGTTTGAATTTCTTCTTCTCTTTTTTTTATTTTTTTTGGATTTCTAAGTTCAAACAAACAGGCAAAATAATACTCAAACAACCCTTTATTTACTTCCTAGCTATTCAGCTAAACTACCTACTGATTTATATCATTAAAAAAAATTAAATTTTTTGTTTGGAAGAGAGTAATTTTATATGGTATATGTTTTTATTCTTCTCGTTTTATAAGTATAAAGAACCAACTCTGCAAGCATGCACGATATCTCATTATAGGTTATTTAATAATTTTACAGAATGGTCTCAGTAATTTCTAATGATTGAAGTCGAAAGTCTCTCTAAGTCCTATGGTCCACGAGAGGCAATAAAAAATTTATCATTCCAGATTGAGAAAGGAGAAGTCGTAGGATTTCTTGGACCAAACGGTGCTGGTAAGTCAACGACAATGAACATTTTGTCTTGTATTATGCCGGCATCAAGCGGTACTGCAAAAATTTGCGGATTCGATATATTTGAACAATCCTTGGAAATCCGAAAACTCATAGGCTACCTTCCTGAAACACCTCCTCTTTACTCGGATATGGTGGTTACTGATTTCCTGGCTTTTGCGTCGAGACTCCGAAATATTTCTTCTAGGGAAACACCGCTAGCCGTTGAGCGCGTTATTGAACAATGCTCTCTTAAGGAGGTTAAAAATCGGATAATAGGCCGATTGTCAAAGGGCTACCAGCAGCGAGTTGGCATCGCTCAAGCACTAGTTCATAATCCTGATATTCTTATCCTGGACGAACCGACGATCGGATTAGACCCAATTCAAATTATTGAAATTCGAAAGCTAATCCAAGATTTGGCTTCCTCCCACACAATTATTTTAAGCTCGCATATTCTTCCTGAAATAACACAAATTTGCAAACGAGTAATAATAATAAGTGACGGTGAAATAGCAGCAGTCGACTCACTAGAGGCCTTAACCACAAGGCTCCGTAAAGGCGAAAGACTAATTCTGAAATTACGCCACAGCAACAATGAAACGATTGGAAAACTTCGTACCCTAAAGAAAATAAATACTGTCATTGAAGATCAGACTGGTCAGTTCACAATAGATTGCGATCCTCAGGCTAACATCCAAGATAACATAGCTCAAATTAGCATAGACAATAACTGGGGTATCATAGAACTCAAACCTGCTTCTGTAACGTTAGAAGAAATTTTTCTCAAGCTTACAGTCGAAGAAAACGAGGTCCAACAATGAAAAATATATGGATCATAGCCAAAAAAGATCTTAGTTCATTTTTTAGTTCACCCGTATTTTATTCTTTAACCTCGGTATTTCTGATTCTCAACGGATTTATTTTTTTCAATATTCTAAATTACTTTAGCCTTCAAAGCTTTCAAGTACAACAACGACCAGGATCAAGCTTTGGGCTGAACCTCAATGAGATGGTCATTGAGCCATCATTTCATAATATGGCGGTGATTCTTTTACTGATTATTCCATTGGTCACCATGCGAAGTTTTGCAGAAGAAAAAAAGTCTAAAACTTTTGCTCTTCTTTTATCCTCTCCCATTCACTTGAAGGAAATCATTATCGGAAAGTTCCTGTCCTGCATGATTGTGATCGGATTAATGGTTCTTCTTTCTGCCTATTCGACTGGATATTTAATCGTCGTGGGAGACCCAGAAATTGGACCGATACTAACCGGGTACCTAGGAATATTTTTAATTACAGGCTGCTATGTATCGATGGGGTTATTTGCTTCTTCCCTTACTGACAATCAAATTATAGCCGCAGTAATAAGTTTTGGATTAGCTTTATTCATGTGGATTATTGGCTGGGGAGCCCAGGCGGGAGGCTCAGGACTAAGCCAACTGCTGGAATATCTTTCGTTAATTACCCATTTGGAACATTTTTTAAAAGGGTTGATAAATTCTAGTGATCTTATTTATTACCTTTCATTCATCACTTTTGGATTATTCCTAACCCATAGAGTTCTCGAATCGTCCCGATGGAGATAGTATAATGAAAACCTCATCTAAAGTTGCGGTTTGGCTAACATCACTTTCTGCAATTTGCGGACTTTTTATCTATGTGATTGCTCCAGATAAAAAGATACCGGCTCTTGTCTTACTTGGACTAACAATTTTCAATGCTCTCTTTCTGGTAATAACAGAGAGAAATAATATTTTTCGTGCATTGAAAATGCGATCTGCTATTCATGGAACCAACTCAATGATTCTTGTTGTCGCTGTTCTTGGCATTCTTGTCTTCATAAATCTAATCGGCTACCGCCACAAGCAACAATATGACTTTACTGAATCAGGTTTTTATACTCTATCCCCGCAAACACAAAAAATCATCGGCTCTCTGCCCCGCGAAGTTAAAATGACTGCATTTTTTCAAGCTGACTCCCCTGAAAAAATTTTATTCCAAAATAGAATGCAAAGCCTTCTAGAGTCATCCGAAAAAATAAACCTTTCATTTATCGATCCAGACAAAAATCCAACAATTACAAAACAATATGGTATCACCACTTACGGGACTATCGTTCTGGAAAGCGGGAATAAAGAGTCTAAGGTTAGAGAACCTAACGAATCAAACTTAATGAATGGGATTATTAAAGTAATAAAAGATGAACAAAAAACTATCCGTTTTCTAGAAGGCCATGGAGAAAAACGTATTGATGATTTTGAAAATCAGGGATTCTCAACAGTTAAGACAGCTTTGGAAAAGGATGGCTATAAAATCCAGAAATTGCTTCTACTCCAATCAGGGGAAATTCCTAAAAACACAGAGCTTCTTATCATTGCTGGTCCTGAAAAGCCTGTGCTTGCAAAAGAACAAAAGATTATAGAAGGCTACTTGAATAGAGGAGGTTCTGTTTTACTTCTTCTAGACCCTCAAACTAAATCTTTAATGCCACAATTTTTAAAACGATGGGGAATTGATACTCCAGATTCGTTTGTTATAGATCCGATGTCAAAGCTATTCGGGGGTGACTATGCTGCGCCAGTGGTTAATCAATATCCAACGCATAAAATCACTCGTGACTTTTCTCTTCCAACTATCTTTCCACTTTTACGAGCAGTCAAATCTACAAAAATTGATGGCATAAATAGCACAGAATTTCTTTTAACTGGGGCAAATAGTTGGGGTGAAACTAACTTGAATGCGCTAAAAGAAGGAAAGTCTCAGTTCGATGATCAAATTGACATCAAAGGTCCTGTCTCTGTGGCAGTTATCGCGACTAGAGAAATTCCCATCAAAGAACTAGAGCAAAAGACTGATACAGACATCAAAAAAGATTCGTCCACCACTAAAAAAACAAAAGAAGCTCACCTAACAGTAATAGGTGATTCCGATTTTGCAAGTAACAAGTATTTTAACTTTTCAGGTAATGGTGACTTATTTCTTAATGTTGCCTCCTTTCTGGTAGAAGAAGAAAATCTAATTTCCATTCGCCCTAAAGAACGTGAGAATAGACCCCTTTCACTTTCAAGCGACCAGGGGATGTTTATTTTAATGCTAAGTGTTTTGGCCCCTGCCCTCACTGTTTTATTTGGCGTAAGAACCTGGTGGAGGCGACGCAGTTTATGAAATTTAAAGGAACGGTTTTGCTTGTGGCAACATTTATCGGAATCGTTCTTTACTACTTTCTTATAGATATCCCCGCCGAAAAGCTCAAGACGGAAGAAAAAAATCGTTCAGAAAAAGTTCTGCCATTCGAGCTAGAATACGTAAAAGAAATATCTATTATTAATAAAGAAACTACTATCTCATTAAAACGCTCTGGCAAAGATGAGTGGGAGATGACGAAACCGTTACAAGCAAAAGGTGATTCTGCAGAAGTTACAACTTTTCTTTCATTTCTAAATAACCTCAATTTCGTGCGAGTGGTCGAAGCACTTCCTAAAGATTTAAGTATTTTTGGACTGGACGTGCCTTACCTCAAAGTTATTCTTTCCATGAAGAATGGTGTAACTATGGGTTTAAGAGTAGGCGACAACCATCCAATGGGTAACAAAGTCTATTTGGCTAGATTAAACGAGAAACAAGTCCTCACCGCAAGTATTTCCAAAAGCAGTTTAGATAGAAAACCTTATGACTTGCGTGATAAAACTATCCTTAGTTTCAAAACTCCTCAAATTAAAAAACTAAAACTTATCCGTAGCGGGAAAACCCTTGCTCTAGAAAAAAAAGGCGAATTATGGCAGTTATTAGGTGGAGAAATCACTGCAAAAGGAGACAAAAGGAAAATAGAAAAATTGCTCAAAACCATCCGAACTGCTCATATTGAACAATTCATAGAGCAACACAAAGACCAGACTTCTCTTGAATTTAAGAACCCTCAAATCACTTTAATTCTAACCGAGTCAGAAGCAAACACTCCCCTCACTTTACTTGTTGGAGAAAAAAGTGAGCAAGGTTTCTATGCTAAAACTCTTGCTAAAAAAAACGCTTTCATTATCAACCAATCCTTGTTTGACACATTGAATAAAAGTCAACTCATCGACTTTATGGATACGTCACTAGTTGACTTTAATAACGACGATTTAAGCAAACTAACTCTGTATTCAGACAACGTTCTAGTAGATTTAATCCATGATAAAAAAGATCCACAAAAGTGGACAATAGCAAAACCAACTAATATAAAGGCTAATACAGCCACTATTAATAGTCTGTTATTTGACTTAAAAGGCGCGCGTATCATAGATTTTTTAAAAACAAATTCAAAAAATTCCCAAGGAAGTGGATTAGAGATTCCTAGAAAAAAAATAACTATCACTTACAAAAATGGTAAAACCTGGTCTTTGGTCGTTGGAGACATAACTTCAAAAAAAAACCACTATTTTGCAAAGAGAATCGAAGAAGATGTAGTCTTTACTCTACAAAAAACTACTGTAGAAAAAATATTCCGGTCTCTACATGACTTAAAGGATAGAGCTCTTTTTGAGTTTAAAAATGACCTAGTTCAAGAAATACAAATTAGAAATAATAAGAAAACTTTTATTTTAAATAAATCAAAAAATAAATGGACCCTCACCCTACCTAAATCGAGTAACTCTATTGAAAGTTTTATTGGGGAAGATATTCTTTGGACTCTAAGTTCTATCGAATTTGAATCTTCCCTGTTAATCGATCCAGGCAACGCAGTAACTGGCATGGCCGAACCTCAGTCTTCAATTAAACTATTAGGTCAAAATGGTGCTCTACTTGCTCATGCAATGATAGGAAATTTTGTGCCCAAATCACCTGAACTTCAATATCTAAAGGTCGTTAATAACCCTAGTGCTGTATATACTATTAAAAAGCGGTTTCTAGATGATATTTTAAGCAATATCACAAGATCAAAAAACAACAATTAGTCCCTCCTTGACCTTAATTCACCTTCCTTAAAATAAATATAACTTCCATATTGTTATTTTTTATAACCCACTTCCTACAGGATAACTTTAATTCAAGCTATACCATATATTGACCTCTTCTCTCTGACACCTCTTAAAAATAAAAACATAAAACACAATAACTAACATAATAACAATCCCTTAAATAAATTAAACCTAAAAAAAGTATTTACTTCTTGACGAGTACTACATATAGTGTTATTACAATTAAGGCATACAAGATAAGGTATTTTATAAATTAAAAATATCGTATTCAAAAGCGTCATAAACAGACTCTAAACTAGAGCTTAATAAAGTGTACTTTCAAAGCGAGCTTATAAAAGAATTAGACTCAATACAAACTCACCCTGGGCGGGTTGCTAGGAAAGAAGCTTCTATGGAAGGTATGGTGCGTCCTGATTTTATGGGTAGGCACTGTAGTTTTATTCCCTTCTTAAATCCCCAAATGCATGAGCGCCGGCCGAGCCCTCTAAGATTTCATCGGCAGATGGAGTTCTACCAATCGGCGTACCGTGGAAGCACTTTTGCCTGCTACTTATGGTCTATAATGGACTTCAGTAGCAGAGTAGCAACCCGCTATCTTTTTATGCCTTTAAAAAGCCCGTCTCGTTCGACTCCTCTGAGAAACTTTAGAGATTCGTCAAGGGCAGGATAAAAAAAATTAGACACCTCTAGTAAGATAGGGGTTTATTCTAAGCGGTTTTCTGGCTATTTATTTTCTTATCTAACCTTGTTTAATTTAATGCGCATATAAACAGCGAGTTAACTTTATTTAAAAATAACGTGACCCCATCTTTAAAAAAAACATGCTTAATAACTGGCCCTTTTGTCCCTTCATATGCTCACTCAGGTGATGCAGGAGCTGATCTCAAGGCATCAAAAGGTTGCACTGTGCCAGCACGAGGAAAGTGTCTAGTCTCTACTGGGTTGAGCGTGGCCCTACCAGACGGACATGTAGGACTTATCTGGCCACGAAGTGGACTTGCCGTTAAACAATCAATTGATTGTGGCGCAGGAGTTATTGATGCAACGTATCGTGGAGAAGTGAAAGTTTTACTATTCAATCACTCAGATGCTGATTTTACTATCGAACCAGGCGACCGAATCGCGCAGTTATTAATTCAGAAAGTGGAAAGAGTAAACTTCACGCCAGTTGACAATCTGGAAGAAACGGCAAGAAACCAAGGAGGCTTTGGTTCAACCGGAAGCAAATAGCACTAAATTAATATATCTACCCTAGCTAATAAGCAAAAATAATCTACTATTCTAATACTTCAAGTATTACTAAAAACTAATACTCCTGATTTGACTATGTGCTCAATAAAGAAGAGATACCACTTTAATATTTTTCTAAATTAGCCTAATTTAGAAAATTGATTCTCTTTGACAAATTATCTTATATGGTGTCTATTGCTAGAGAACTGCTGATAATATTTCAACCCTGCGATTCAACTGCTATAAGGGGGAATTTAAATGAGTAAATTTCGTAATTGGCTTGAAGAGTGGTTTGGCATTCCGTCTAATAACATTGACACTGGCAGCTCTTCAATAAAAAACCTATCTAACTCCAATAAGCTAAAAGAGTATCATGTGTTGAGAGTTCAGCCCACTCCTAATCCGAATGCCTTTCAATTTGTAATTAACAAACCAATTATTTCTGCTGGCACCAAAACATTTCAAAACACTGAAGATGCAAAAGGAGACACATTTGCTGAAGCACTTTTCCAAGTTTATGGAGTGGAAAATATTTACATTAAAGAAAATTTTATTACCATCTCTAAATCAGAAACAATTGGATGGCACACTATCTTCGATAAAATTGGTGAAATCATTGAAGAAAAATCCCATTACTATGACCTCCTCCTTGAAGAAAGGGAAATCACTACAGAAAAACCTAAAACAATTCTAGATAAATTTCACAAAGAAGACTTCCCTAATTGTAGTATGGAAGAAAAAAAACTCATAGTTGAAGCAATGCTCGACCAAGGTATCCGCCCTGCCTTATCTAATGATGGAGGAGGTGTTGACCTATTAGAGATAGAAGGCAATGTAATAAAACTACACTACCAAGGGGCTTGTGGAACTTGTCCAAGTTCAACCACAGGAACTCTGAGTTACATTGAAACTTTCCTAAAAGACACTCTACACTCAGACCTCACAGTTAAAGCACAGTAACTAAAAACTAACCCCTTCAGTTTAAATTTAAATTAGAGTCACAAAAGCATACTCACTAAAAAAATTAGCTATAAAATAATTTCA
>CAJJDL010000207.1 GCA_905182935.1 uncultured Nitrospinaceae bacterium
ATAGAGAACCGGTTCACGATCAAGAAATTTTTCGTTTTGAAAAAATGTGGATTAACTTCGGCACTGGAAAGGCCAATGGTGTCGATGGTGAATTTTATTTAACCACTAAAGAAGCTCTTGTAATGAAACTTTTAGTAGAGAAAAAAGGAAATGTTGTTCATCGCGAAGAATTATTAGAAAAAGTTTGGGGTTATGACCCACAAACTGAGACAAGAACTGTGGATAATTTTATTTCACGTCTTAGAAAATACTTTGAAAAAACTCCTCAGGAACCTATTTATATAATTACTATTAGGGAAAAAGGTTACCAGTTTAATTCAGACTTTGATAACTAACCTTAATTAGATAAGCTTTAAGTAAGTTTATCAAATAGTTTCCAGCACTCAATCTTTTCAACAAATTTGTTATTAAACTGTTCTGCAGAAATTGAACTTAAGAATGGGCACTGTCCTATAACAGGAACTCCCGAAAGTTCTTCAATAAGTGACTTCTGGCCTAGCTCGACTCCACTAAGTGGTCTATTTTCCGAATGATTTAAGATTATACCTGCGATTTCAATCGTAGCTACTTGTGCTGCTTTTAAGGTTAAAAGGGTATGGTTAAGAGTCCCTAGAGAAAAACGACTCACTATAATGAGTGGTAATTGCATTTCTTTTATAAGGTCTGATACTAAATAATCGGCTTTTAGTGGAACTAGGAGTCCACCAATTCCTTCGACCAAAACTTGATCATACTTTCTTTGAAGTTTGTGAAAGTTTTCCAGAATAGAATCAATATTTAAAGATTGATCCTGCATTCTAGCGGCTTGCAGGGGGGCAGCGGTTGGCTTTAAGCGAATAGGACAAACCTCTTCAAGGGTATCTTGATTTCCTGAAACCGTAAGAAGAAACTTCGCGTCTGAATTTGCTTCTGAGCTGCAATTTGGATCCACTCCTGTCTCGATAGGCTTCATAATACCGGTGTTTATTGAATGCTTGCGGTAAAATGCTAACATACAGGCTGTGACAACTGTTTTACCTACCCCAGTATCTGTTCCAGAAATAAAATAGCCTTTTGGTTCGGTCATTTTCCCCTTTTAATGTATATATAGTTCGGTCATTACCCAACGTTGATATATATGTAGTGTATTTTTTAACCTATTGAGACTGTTTCAAGCATTATCCAAATTTGATATAATAAATATTTACATTTTTATTCTAATAGAATTTTTCATATTAGGAAAGGTAATGCAGACTATGGATCTGGGAAGAATAGAAGTTATATGTCCCTGTTGTGAAACAAAACTGCAGGTAGATAAAAAAACGGGAGAGATTATTTGGGAGGAGAAAAAAGAAAAAATCATGCCTTCTCTGTCGGATATGGTAAAAGATCACAATGCTCATCAAAAAGAACAAGAGTCGTTATTTATTAAACGAAGTGAAGTGCAAAAAGACAGAAACCGCATATTAGAAGAAAAGTTCAGGGCAGCTAGAAAAAATGTTGATAAATCAAAAGATATTCCACTTCGAGACATTGATTTAGATTAATATTACAGTTTTTCATGTTTAGCAGCTTATAGTCATTCCGTCGTAAGCTAGTTCTATACCTTCAGGCAGACCTTCTGATATTTTTTGATGGTCAAACTTATGATTGATATGAGTAAATATAGCTCGTTTTGGTTTAAGTTCTTCAACCATCTCTAATGCCTGGTTCAATGAAAAATGGGTGGGGTGAGGGTCAAATCCAAGGGCATTTAATATCAAGAGGTCTAAATTTTTTAAATGTTTTTTTGTCTTATCTGGGATTTCACTGCAGTCAGTTATATAAGCACATTTATTGAGTTTGTAACCCAGAATATTCATTTGACCATGTATAATATCCAGTGGCGTAATCGAGACTCCACCTAAGCAGAAGGTTTTACTATTAACTATGTGGAGTGTAAGTTGAGGTAATCCTCCACCAATCTGTGTGTTTTTGTTAAAGATATAGTTAAACTTATCCCTAATCTCATTAATAGTTTCTTTATTTCCGTAACAAGGAATGACGACTTTATTGAAGAAGTTAAAGCTCCTTAGTTCGTCTATTCCATGCAGGTGATCGGCATGGTGGTGCGTATATAACACTTGATTAATATGCGTGATATCATTTGTAAGACACTGTTGTCTAAGGTCAGTTGATGTGTCAATTAGTAGATGATTTCCTTTGTTACGAATGAGTATGGATGAACGCAGACGTTTATTTTTTTTGTCATCAGATAGGCATACGCTACAGTTACAACATAGAGAAGGGACACCCGTGGATGTGCCTGAACCTAGAAATAGAATATTCATTAATAAAGTCTAATATGTATTTAGATTGAGAATATTAATTTATCTAAAATTTTTAAGAGTAAATACCGGGTAATTAATTGTAAAAAATGGCCATCTCATGCCAATGTGAGATGATGTTGAAGTAGAGATTATATTGAAATAGGAAATTTTTTTAAAGATGTCTTTATACATTATCATTAATTTACATCATATTTTGAATCAGACCTGTTTTTTTGTGATACATTACATCCTTAAAAATAAAAATATTTTTGTTAAATTTAGGAGAACAAAATGGCAACATTAGTATCAAAACCTGCACCCGATTTTGGTGCTCAGGCCGTTATGCCTGATGGTTCATTTAAACAAATTAACCTATCCGATTATAAAGGGAAATATGTGGTTCTTTTTTTCTACCCGCTTGATTTTACATTTGTTTGTCCAACCGAAATAATCGGCTTTAGTGATAAACAGGCAGACTTTGAAAAAAGAAATACTCAGGTAATTGGGGTATCTGTAGACAGTCACTTCTCTCATTTAGCTTGGAGAAATACGGACCGTAAAGCAGGTGGCTTAGGAGAGATAAAATATCCGTTGGTTGCCGACCTTAATAAACAGATCAGTAAAGATTATGATGTGTTGGCTGATATGGGTATTGCATTCCGAGGATTATTTTTGATTGATAAAGATGGAATAGTTCAACATCAACTAGTCAACAACTTACCTTTAGGTAGAAATATTGATGAAGCTTTACGAATGGTTGATGCTTTACAATTTCATGAAAAAAATGGTGAAGTTTGTCCTGCTAACTGGAGTGAGGGAGCAGACGGGATGAAACCTGATCCCAAGGGGTCACAAGAATATTTCAGTAAGCATAATTAATTAGGCTGTAGAGTTATAACCTCTTTAAATTTTTTAAAACCCACGAGCGGTAACGCTCGTGGGTATTTTTTTTATGATTGTTTTATGTAATGACGATGGTTTTAATGCAGATGGGATTAGGTCTATTTATAAAGAACTGGTTAAATTCACTGATGTAGTAATTGTTGCCCCTGAAACTGAGCAAAGCGCTATGGGGCATGCCATTTCTCTCAATCGACCTCTTAAAGTACGCAAAGTAATAGAGAATAACCAATTTATTGGCTACGCCATAAATGGTACTCCCGCAGATTGTATAAAAATTGCTACTAATGTGCTTTTTAAAGAAGGTCCCGCGATGGTGGTTTCAGGTGTTAATCAGGGAGGAAACTTGGGCACTTGCGCTATTTATTCAGGGACAGTTTCTGCAGCAACTGAAGCTACAATTGAGGGTATTCCTGCTATAGCAGTGTCTCTTAATACATTTGATAAGTATGATTTTAAGTTTGCTGCTGAGTTTGGTGCTAAATTAGCGAAAATGGTGTTAGAAAAAGGTTTACCGCAGGGTGTCGCACTTAATGTGAATATACCTGCCGTACCTCGTTCAGAAGTTAAAGGGGTTTCTATTACCAGGCAGGGCAAGTCTCGTGTAATTGAAACATTCGATAAAAGGATAGATCCTAGGAAAAATGATTATTACTGGTATGCAGGTGAAATGCGTTTTGAAGAAGTTGATAATGATGCAGACTGTTTTCAAGTTTCTAATAATTATATTTCAATTACTCCAATTCACTTTGACCTTACCAATTATGAGACAATAGACAAATTGAAAAACTGGGATATTTCTTTTTAGTTTATAAAAAAAGGTCAATGAGTATTTGCCCATCGACCTTTTAGTTTATTAAAAAAGTATATACCTCAGAATTATTCCTTGGCTTCAGCTGCACTTTCTTTAAGCGCTTCTTTACGACTGAGTTTAACCTTTCCTTGTTGGTCCACATCAATAACTTTTACTTTAATTTCGTCACCTTCTTGTATTTCGTCTGACACAGCTTTGATGCGCCTATCACAAATCTGAGAAATATGACAAAGACCATCTGTTCCTGGAAAGATCTCTACAAAGGCTCCAAAATCAACTATCTTCTTAACCTTTCCTAGATAAACTTTTCCAACTTCCACTTCCTTAGTAAGGTTATTGACGTATTCGATAGCCTTATCTGCTGAGGTTTGATCAGTTGAAGCAATGGAAACGAGACCGCTATCATCGATATCTATGCTGACTCCACACTTATCAATAATATCCCTGATAACTTTGCCACCAGGTCCAATGATATCGCGAATTTTATCTGTAGGTACTTTCATTGTAATTATTCTTGGAGCGTGTTGCGATAATTCTGGTCGAGGACTATCTAGAGCTTTAGTCATTTCTCCTAAAATATGAAGGCGACCTTCTTTTGCCTGCTGCATTGCCTCTTTCATTATATTTTTATCTAGTCCTGCGATTTTAATATCCATTTGTAAGGCGGTAATACCAATTTTTGTACCAGCAACTTTAAAGTCCATGTCGCCAAGGTGATCTTCTGACCCCAAAATATCTGATAGTATTGCTACTTGGTCGCCTTCTTTAATGAGACCCATGGCAATTCCTGCCACTGGGTTTGAAATAGGAACTCCGGCATCCATAAGTGCTAGGGCACCTCCGCATACAGATGCCATGGATGACGAGCCATTTGACTCCAAAATGTCAGAAACGATTCGTATCGTATATGGAAATTTTTCTCTATCCGGAAGCACTGGAACTAAAGCTCTTTCGGCTAGCATCCCATGGCCGATTTCTCTTCGTCCTGGACCACCAATGAACTTAGTCTCGCCTGTGCAAAATGCTGGAAAATTGTAGTGCAGATAAAAATGTTTGGTACCTTTAAGTTCAAGAGTATCTAGTCGTTGTTCATCTGCGTTAGTACCCAATGTCGCGCTTACTAAAGCTTGAGTTTCTCCACGAGTAAAAACGGAGGACCCATGAACACGCGGAAGATAACCAGTTTTAATACTTATAGGTCTCACTTCATTTAGGCTTCTTCCGTCGACGCGTTTTTGCTTATCCAAAATCATTTTTCGGACTACATTTTTTTCGGCGTCATGAAATATATTACCAATAGCTGCCTTTAGCGAATTTTCTTCTTCGGGATTGATTTCGGCATCCAACTCAGTTTTTATTAGGTTCACTGCATTGGCTCTTTCATGTTTCCCCGTGATCTGCATGGCTTGATCAAGTTTTGGACAAACGATACTGTTAACTCGTTCCATAAGAGCTGCGTCAACCTTTTCTTGTATGACTGTAGATTTTTCCTTGCTAATACGTTCTTTTAGCTGAACCTGAAGGTCGATTAGCTTTTTAATACGTTCGTGTCCATATTCCAGGGCATTCATCATTTCTTCCTCACTTGCCTCTTTAGCACCTGCTTCAACCATGACTATTCCGTCCCTAGTTCCTGCCATGAGAAGTTGTATATCACTTAGCTTGCTTTCTTCGTAAGTAGGGTTAAATATAAAGTTGCCATCAACTCGACCAATTCGTGCACCTGCAATTGGGTTGTCAAAAGGAATGTCTGAAATCATTAATGCAGCAGAAGCACCGGTCAGAGCAATAATATCAGCAGGATTAACTTGATCGTGGGAAACAACAAAACAAACAACCTGTGTTTCGTTACGAAATCCGTCTGGGAAAAGTGGGCGGAGCGGTCTGTCAATCAATCTACATGTAAGTGTTTCATAGTCACTAGGTCGAGCTTCTCTTTTTAAATATCCGCCTGGAATTTTTCCAGCGGCGTATGTTTTTTCCCTGTAATCTACAGTGAGAGGAAAAAAGTCTATCCCCTCTCTTGGTTTTGGAGCCATTGTTGCTGCAACCAAAACCATTGTGTCTCCTTGTCTAACAACAACAGATCCACCAGCCTGTCTAGCTAAATCACCTGCTTCTAAAGATATAGTCTTTCCGTCAATTTCTATTTCTACTCTTTCCATTCAATGTTCTCCTAATGTTGATTAACGCCTAATACCTAGACGTAAAATAATTTGTTGATACCGGTTTACATCTTCTTTTTTGAGGTTGTCTAATAACCTTCTTCGTCGACTTACCATTTTCAGCAGACCCTGTCTAGAATGTTGATCTTTCTTGTGGGAACTAAAATGCTCGTTAAGGTAACTAAGTCGATTGGTTAAAAGTGCTATTTGTACCTCTGATGAACCAGTGTCACTGTCATGTAGTTTGTACTCGGAAATGATAGTTGTTTTCGTTTCCTTAGTGGATACCATTATTTACTTCCTCTTAGCAGGTTAAATATAAGGAAATGGTTAATAAATATTTTCCCTTATGCAGCACTATTTCTCTGTGGATCTAACGTCATTACTCTGCGAAAAATATTTCAACCATTCTCTTATGGATAAATTCAACATAGTACTCTTTTTGCTTTAAATACGATATCTTCTGGAGCCAAACTGGTGTATGAATCTTGGTTTACCACAGCTTCTACTACAGCTAGTATTTTATCATTATTCCCTAAAACTCGAAAATAGTGACCCATTTTAAGCTGATCAGGAAGGTCATCTAAAGAACATTTAGAAAGTGCTACCCCGTGGGAAATAGATTCTAAATATTCCTCTTTTACGCGGATCGCTGGGAGAAAATTGAGAGCTTCTTCCAATGGGAAAAGCTTTTCACATAGACTACCATCTTCGTTAGCGGCTTTTAATTCTTCCAGAGTTAAAGTACGTTCTAAATCAAATAACCCAACCTGAGTTCGGGTCAAACTAACCATATGCGCACAGCAACCTAATTTTTCCCCAATGTCATGGGATAGTGTACGAATATATGTCCCTGCGGAACAACGCACCTCAAAAAATACCTGAGCGCCCTCCTTCTTTATGAAATCTATTGAATATACAGTGATTTTCACGGGCTCCCTAGGGATATTAATACCATTTCTAGCCAATTTGTAAAGAGGAATTCCATTTTTCTTTTTTGCTGAGTACATTGGCGGAATCTGATCTTGTTGCCCTACAAATGCTTGCAAAGCTTGTTTAACTTTTGAATCAGTCACTAGTGAGGAGTCTCCAAAAGAAATTTTTTGTCCGGTAGCATCCTGAGTATCTGTGCTCGAACCCAACTCAAGAGTTGCGCGGTAGGTTTTTTGAAGAGGTGATAAAAATTGAATAATACGTGTAGATCTATTGAGACATATAGGGAGTACGCCCTCTGCCATAGGATCCAATGTTCCGATGTGCCCAGCTTTTTTGACGCCAAGAGCTTTTCTGACTGACCAGACCATATCAAAAGATGTTGGTCCAATAGGCTTGAAAAGATTAACGACGCTATTCAGAGTGAAACTCATTAATAATTTTGTTTATTTTGGCAACGTGTTCAGCTGTTTCATCAAGTATAAATTCCAAAACAGGGATATATCTAAGGTTGAGGGTTTTACCTAAAGAACCTCTGATAAATCCCGATGCATTGGTCAACCCTTCAATAGTTTCTTGCTGTTCAGATTTATCACCGAAGACACTAATATAAACTTTTGCGTGCTTTAGATTGTCAGTTAAGTCAACTGTCGTTACTGTTGAAAAACCGATTCTTGGGTCCTTTAATCCTCTTTGAATAAGGGCTGAAATCTCTTTCAAGAGTAATTCTTGAACTCGGTCTGACCTTTTAAACCGCATGGTTTTATGGAGTCCGTAAATAAAATTGAGAAGATGCGTTATAAAATTATTTCATCAACGAGAAATTTCTTCCATAATAAAAGGCTCTACTACATCACCTTGTTTTATATCTTGAAAGTTTTCCAATGAAAGCCCACATTCATATCCTTGCAGAACTTCCTTTACATCTTCTTTAAAACGTCTGACAGAAATGATTTTCCCCTGATAAACCACTACGCTATCACGGATGAGCCTTGCTTCAAGGTTTCGTTCAACTTTGCCTTGTGAAACATGGCACCCCGCTACTGATCCTGTTTTGGGGAGAGTAAATACTTCTCTAACTTCAGCGCGCCCTATAATAATTTCCTTAAATTTTGGAGCTAATAGACCTTCTAATGCTTTTTTCATGTCTTCTATAGCTTCGTATATTACGCTATACAATCGTACATCTACCTTTTCTCTCGCTATCAATGAATCCGCTTTATCTGTTGGGCGTACGTTAAACCCGATAATAATTGCATTAGATGCGCTTGATAAAAGCACGTCGGACTCTGTTATTCCACCAACTCCGTCATGTATTATTTTAAACTTAATTTCTTCGGTTTCCAATTTTGAAAAGGCTTCATGAACTGCAGAAATTGCACCTTGAGTATCTGCCTTAACTATAAGATTGAGTAATTGCATTTTTCCTTCTGCAATTTGTTCGTGAAGATCTTCCATTGTAACCTTGGCTGACTCTGCCAATTGAACTTCACGTCTTTTTTTGAGTCTCATTTCACTGTAATGCCTCGCCTTTTTTTCATCTTCAACTACATAAACTTTATCGCCTGGCTTAGGGACTTCAGGTATCCCGACTATTTCCACTGGCATGGACGGCGTGGCTTTTGAAGTTTTGGAACCATTATCGGTGATAAGCGCTCGCACTTTTCCAAAATAGGGTCCTACAACAAAAGGTTGTCCTACACGTAATGTCCCTTTTTGCACAATTACAGTAGCAACAGGGCCCCTTCCTTTATCCAATTTTGATTCAATAACTATTCCTTGCGGACGGAGGGTAGGATTTGCTTTTAACTCCATAACCTCGGCCTGTAGTAGAATTAAATCTAAGAGATGATCTATGCCTGTTTTCTGTAAT
>CAJJDL010000208.1 GCA_905182935.1 uncultured Nitrospinaceae bacterium
GATGGACTTTTGATTGGTGGTGCTAGTCTTAATGCAGAAACCTTTTTTAATATTATTAATACGTCGTCTGAAAGTGTGAATTAACTCCTATGGAAACCACAATCACTGTTTTACATGTACTTTGTACTCTTTTTTTAATTTTAGTTATTCTTTTACAAACTGGTAAGGGAGCCGCAATGGGTTCTGGGCTTGGTGCTGGCAGTAGCCAAACTATGTTTGGTAGTTCTGGCGCGGGAAATTTTTTGACTAAAGTGACTACGGCTATAGCAACTTTATTCATGATTACTTCCCTTACTTTAGGAGTAATGTCCTCGAATGATAAGTCCAATTCCATTATGCCGGATAACGTTGTTACTACCCCAGCAAATTCTTCAGAGCCATCTCCTGTAGATGTGAATAAAAAGTCTGAATAAATATTGCCGATGTGGTGAAACTGGTAGACACGTGCGCTTGAGGGGCGTATGGAGCAATCCGTGCGAGTTCGACTCTCGCCATCGGCACCACTTTTTATCCTTTTAAAATTAATTTAGGATATGCAAATAGTAACCTTAGGGGGGCTCTTTTTAGATCCCAGGTTCATTTTTATTTTTTTAACTATTATCCTTGTTATCATCAATATTCTTATTGGTGTTAGCATGCTTCCTAAAGATATACGAAAAAAAAGATTTAAGGTTCATCGATTTATTTATTACTCCGTTTTGATCTGCTACTGCATATTTTTGTGGATTTCTTACTCGAGTTCTATAACGGGCTGGTTACAATATTGTATACTTGTATACTTTTTATTTGTTATTCCGATTACTCGCCGCATTAATATCACCTTACATGCAGTCTTAGCTTCTGTAGGGCTGGTTTTGTTAGTTGGTATGGCTTCTTTTAGCGTTTTATAATATTTGTTAGTAAAGTAAATGTATTGTTTAGTTAAAGGCTTTTAGTTTGATGGATATTTTTGATATTGTGGTTTTGGGTGCTGGTTCTTCGGGGATTTCAGCGGCTATGCGTGGTGCTGATTTAGGCGCGCGTGTTTGTATTATAGAAATGGGTAGAATTGGGGGTTCTCAACTCCATAAGGGTTTTTATCCAATAAAGTCAGCTATTGGATTTCTGAAAAATAAAGAATCTGGTGCAAAGGTAGATGAAGTTGTTAATGCTGGAATATTATTTAACAACACAAGTAAATCTATGGTGTCACTATCAGATAAATGGAAAAAAGATCTTATTCAGTCTGGAATAACAATAATTAATGGTATAGGGACGCTATCTTCTACAGGTATTATTACAGTAGAAACTAATGGAAAATCTATAGATATTCGAGCACAAAAAATAATTATTGCGACCGGTTCTAAGCCTATTGCGCTTCCAGCCATTCCCTTTGAAGAAGAAATTATTATTCCAGTAGATGATGTGTTTATAGATAGTTCTATCCCGAAATCGGTCTTTATTATGGGCGCTGATGAAAACGGATGTGAGTTAGCGTATTTTTATCAAGCTCTTGGCAGCAAGGTTTTTTTGGGAAGTTATGATTCTAGGCTTATGGGGCAACTTGACGCAGATATTGTTGAAATCGTAGAAAAGTCACTTAAAAAAAATAAAGTAAAACTTTTACTTGGGAAAAAGATTTTATCATATTTTAAAAATAATAAATTACTAGATATAACTTTAGACGGAGGTGTTAAATTTCAAGTTGAAAAAATTGTTCAAAATCTGGAGCGTCAAGGAAATTCAATAGAGTTAGGATGTGATTTATTAGGAATAAGGTTAGGGACGGATAAAAAAATTCTTGTGAATGAGAAATTTGAAACTAGCACTAAGAATGTTTACGCTGTTGGTAGTATTACAGGCCGTTTAAGTAGACCCGGTATTTCCGCAGAAGAGGGCAGAATAGCTGCTGGTAATGCAATGGGGAAAAATATATCGATAAACTCCGATTGGGTTCCTACTATGATATTTATTGAACCTGAAATTGCTTGTGTAGGATGCTTTGCTCAAGAGGCCCACCATAAAGGGTTTAGAGGTGTTGAGGGCAAGGCAATGCTTGAAGATTTGGACTGCTCAATTATAAATAACAACTTTGATGGATTTTTTAAGATTGTTGCAGATGCCAGAAGTGGTATTGTAATTGGAGGTCAGATTTCATCACCTAATGCCTCTCAATTAATTTTATTGGTTTTAATGGCAATTAAAAAAGGTTTGAAGGTTGGCGCATTAGCTTTTTTAGCGAGTGATAAATCTAATGAAATTGAAGGTATTAAAGAAGCGGCACGTTTATGTACCAAAGCCCTAAAAAGTAACTAAAAATCTTATAAGTTTAATTAATTTCTAGCCTTGACTGGTTTTTCCTTTTATGATAAAAATCCAACTTTCTTAGGGTAAAGGTTCTATTTTCATTATCCATCTTAGATAATTTTTATATTTGCAAAGGTTTGAATTTTTGGAGATTTTTTATGGCAGAAGCGACTTCTGATGATAGTGAAAAACTAGATAAAACTGTAAGTAAAAAATCAGCCAAAAAGGATGAGCCAAAAGATACTATTTGGTCTCGAAGAGATTTTTTTTCACTTGCAGGTTGGGCTAGTTTTATGACGGCACTTGGTTTGTCGGGTGCGTTTTTTACACGCCTTCTTTTCCCTCGTGTTTTGTTTGAGCCATCACCTATATTTAAGGCTGGTATACCGAGTGATTATACTGTAGGTGAAGTGAGCACTAAGTATATTAAAGACCAAAGAGTATGGATTGTACGAGATCTAGAGGGTATTTATGTTCTTTTTGGTCTTTGTACTCACTTAGGTTGCACTCCACGCTGGTTGAATACTGAGGCTAAATATAAGTGTCCATGTCATGGAAGTGGTTTTACCAAGGATGGCATGCACTTTGAGGGTCCCGCTCCTAGACCCTTAGAACGTCTTAAAATAGAGTTAGGCCCCGATGGTCAGATAATTATAGATAAAAGTAAAAAATTTCTATGGGAGAAGGATGAGTGGGGGAAACCTGGGTCAAAACTATTTGTTTGACTAGCTTAATAAATTTTTATTTCCAAAAATTTCTTTAGTATTTTTTATTTTGGAGGATTTGTATTTTGGCAGATAATAAACCTGGCATTCCAAGCATCGCAGGTCTTGTTGCAAAGATTAAAAGTGGTGAATTATTTGAAGAGATCCAGAAGCAAGTATTAAGCTCGCAGATATGGACTTCGTCGTTCAGGCACGGATATGCTGATACGCCGCGAAATCGTGTGCTACAGATTGCCAGTAATGTTTGGCTACATCTTCATCCTGTAAAAATACAGCGGCATGCATTAAGAATTAAGTTCACTTGGTGTATGGGGGGAATTACGTTTCTCTTATTTTTATCTACTGTTGTGACAGGTGTTATTTTAATGTTTTACTATCGCCCTGTTGGTGAATATGCATACTTCGATATGAAGTACCTGCAGTACGATGTTCCATTTGGTATGTTGATGAGAAATATGCATAGATGGGCTGCTCATGCAATGGTAATTACCGTGTGGCTTCATATGTTTCGAGTCTTTTTAACGGGTTCTTATAAGCCTCCGCGAGAATTTAACTGGGTAATTGGTGTGTTTCTAGTTACATTCACTCTCTTGCTTAGCTTTACTGGATACCTTCTTCCTTGGGATCAACTAGCTATGTGGGCGGTTACAGTTGGAACGAATATGGCTCGTGCTACGCCTTTTCTTGGTAATGAAGGACCATTTCAAGAGTATGTTTTTGGGGTTAGTGCACAATACGATGCTCGATCTGCACTTATAGGTGGAAGTATTGTTGGACCTCCAGCGTTACTTCGATTTTATGTGCTGCACTGCATTTTTATTCCTCTTGTGGCGGGAGCGTTGATGATTGTGCACTTCTGGCGAATTAGAAAAGATGGGGGTATTTCCGGTCCTCTCTAGATTTTTTTAATTTTTAAAGGGAAGTTATATGGCAATAGATAAACCAAAAAATAAGGTAGAAGGTTTAGAGGAAAAAGTACATGTTTGGCCTTATTTAGTTAGGCTTGAATTTCTATGCGCCCTTTTTACTATTATAGGATTAACGGTTTGGTCAATTGTAATAGATGCTCCGTTAGAAGAAGCTGCAAACCCAACTAAAACTCCGAACCCATCAAAAGCTCCTTGGTACTTTCTGGGACTACAGGATATTCTTGTATATTTTGATCCTTGGTTTGCTGGTGTTGTTGCACCGGTTCTTATAATAGTTGGTTTAATGTTGATTCCCTATCTTGATATAAATCCAAAGGGTAATGGTTATTACACTTATGAAGAAAGAAAAGTAGCTATATGGGTTTACTCATTTGGGTTTTTGGTTCTTTGGATCGCTCTTATTATTATGGGAGTTTTTCTTCGTGGTCCTGGGTGGAACCTTTTTATGCCTTGGCAATATTGGGATCCTCATAAAGTTGTAGCTTTGGTTAGTGTTGATTTACCCTACGCATTTGGCGTAAGAACTTACAATATGGCTATGCTGTTTGGTGCTGCTGTTGTCGGAGGTTACTTTGCTGTCGGCACAGCTGCATATTTCTTTGTAGAACGGAAAGCGATTAAAGCAGTGGGTTTTCTGAGAATGTTTATAAAAATTCAGTTGTACCTAATTATGATAGGAATAGTAATTAAAATTGTTTTGAGGCTTGCATTTAATATTAAATATATAATGGTTACACCTTGGTTTAATATTTAACTATTTGATTGAATATTTTTAATACAGTTTGAGATTATACTTTGAACGATTCTGAAGAAATAAAACCAGACGAAGAAGTTGATAAGGACGAAAAACCTTTTGTAGACGAAGAAACTTCATACAGTTTTCTTTTTTTTGTTACAGCTGGGGCACTCCTTTTCGTTACTCTATGGGGATTTTGGGATGATGAGTTCAGTCGTCGTGGATTTAAGCAGTATCAAAATTCTTATTTTAAAGCCCAGTATGCTAGAGCAGAAATAAAGTGGAAAACAGCTGATCAAGCAGTCGCTGCTAAAGAGCAAGCTCTTAAGGATAGCTTAGTGGTAGTAAATAGCGAACTTGATGGCTCGGATGATTATCAAATACTTGTAGACCAAGTTCAAGAAGCGGAAATAAAGCTAGGGGAAGTCAAAGAAAAAAAGAAATTTGCAGGTAGTCATTTGGATGAAGCCTATTATTATTATAAAAAGGCTATGCACGAAGGTAATAATTATGATGTAGAAAAAGAAAAAGTAGCATCCCTTGAAATAGATATAAAAAACTTTGACCCGCTTATATTGGAAAAGGAACAAGCTCTTCACTTATTAGAAGATAAGTTGCTTTTGAAGAAAGTGATGTAAGTGATGAATTGTTATCAAAAGTTAGACGAGTAAA
>CAJJDL010000209.1 GCA_905182935.1 uncultured Nitrospinaceae bacterium
TATTACAGCCTAGCCGACCTGCCTATAGCCATGTCGCTGTTTCCGGTGGCCGTATTCATTCCGCGCTTTTGGACCACCGACATGGGGGTGCCGCTCATCACGCTCGCATCTATCGGCGTGCTCGTGCGCGTCTTCGACGTCATCACCGATCCGTTGATGGGCTACGTCAGCGACCACACCCGCAGCCGCTTCGGCCGCCGCAAGCCATGGATCTTCCTGGCCACACCCATCATGATGCTCTCCGTCTATATGCTCTTCATGCCCCCGGAGGGTGCGGGCATTCTGCACTATGCGATCTACAGTGTGGGCCTTTCGATCGCCATCACGATGATGCTGATCCCTTACTACGCCTGGGGTGCCGAGCTCTCTACCGACTATAATGAACGTTCCCGGATCACCGGCGGGCGCGCCATGGCCGGCATCGCCGGCAGCCTATCCGCGCAGCTGGTGCCCGGGGCGGCACTGCTGTTCTTCGGCATAGGTGGCAGCAACGAAGTGCTGATGATGGTGGGCACCACGATGCTGGTCCTCATGCCCGTTTGTGTGTCGCTTTGCCTGTGGAAGGTACCGGAACCCCAGACCTACGAGAAGTCCGTGGTGCCGGTGTTCAAGGGCCTCAAGCTCATGTGGCAGAACCGCCCGTTCAAGCAGCTGGTGCTGGCCTTCATGATCGGTTCCATCGGGCTCAGCATCACCACGCCTTTGTATCTATTCTTCATCGCCGATGTGCTGAACGCTGAAGACAAAGCCATCTACATGCTGACGTTCTTTTTTCTCACGAGCTTCGCCGCGGTGCCGTTCTGGGTTTGGCTGGCCGGCAAGATCGGCAAACACCGCGCCTATCTGGCGTCTTTCTTTGTGCTCGCCTTCGCCCACCCCCTCTACCTGCTGCTGGGCGAAGGCGACTTCTGGTGGATGCTCCCCATCACCATCCTCACCGGCTTCGCCTCGGGCGGATTTTCTTCGACCCTGCCCAACTCGATGAAGGCCGACGTGATCGATCTGGACACACTGTACAGCGGCGAGAACCGTGCCGCACTGTTCTTCTCCTCCTGGTCGTTCGCTCAGAAAGCCACTGGCACCATCGGCGGGGCCATCGCGCTATACGGTTTGGCCATGTTTGGATTCGACCCGGCGCCAGAAGCGGTCAACGGTCCGGATGAGTTGTTCGGCGTGCGCTTTCTGTTCTCCACCTTCCCGTCGCTGTTCTTCCTGACCGGAGCGGCCATAGTGTGGAGTTACCCCATCACCGAGCAAAGGCAGAAAGAGATTCGTAGGGAGATCGAAGCGCGCGACCGGGCTAACGACACGCCACCGGCCAGCTCTCCGTAAGCGCGATAGGCGCCCGGGGCTAATTTCCGGAGCGGGAAATCGTGGTGGTTCCTATCAGTAACATCGCTATCGGTGATGACGGTATCCGTTGCCCTGAGAATGTTATCGTCGATCCTTTGTAATTGTCAAAATCCCGTTTAACAATCCAATCGATACCGTTGCCCCAGTAGACACGATTGCCGTCCGCATAGATGCCGGTCATGAGATTGTCAAAGTGACCAGGACCGGTATGCACGTAGTCGATATCCGATTCCGACAGACGCCTCGAAGGTCCTCGAGGGCCGGACTGCGGCACCATATCCTGCTGCGCGGCTTCATTGTGCGACATGGCCGTGTTGGCATCGGCAAGGAACAGGTTCCTAGGCGGGAGATTCGCGCTGCTCGCCAGTATCGGAGTAATCAGACAGCAGATGGTTACCAAACAGATCACTTTTCGGTTCAAAGTGTGGCTACCCTGGCTTCCTATTCTCATGCTGATGCAGGAACCCTGCCTAACCTATAGCCCGCCTAAGTGATTAGCCCAATCGTCCGCAAGCCGAAGGTTCAGCGAGTCACGGTAGCTTAAATTTGAAAGAGGCACCAACGATCAGGCCAGTTAAATTTGTACTTTGATGTTGTACACTAATTTCCGGCATCTAATTTCGTGAAACATTTGAGTTGCCAGAAGGATTGTGTGTGGATTGCCGAGGGGCGGATTGATGGAGAACCTTTCAAGTCATGTAGATACAGAAACTGTCGTAGAATGCCTCGTGCGAGATGGTGCCGTGATAATCGAACATTTGGCCCAGGCACCTCTGCTGAAAGTGATCATGGATGAACTCAGGCCTCATTTTGATCGGGAGGGCGCCAGGTTTCAAAATGATTTCAACGGCTACCAGACTCTGCGCCTGGGTGCCCTGCTTGGCCTGGCGAAACATTCTGCCGACCTGATTGCCCATCCCCAGGTGCTGCAGGTAGCCGATGCAGTGCTTGGCCCGCATTGTGAATGTATCAGACTTGGCAGTACAACCGCGATTGAGATCTATCCGGGTCAACCAGTGCAGGAATTGCACGAAGATGACAGCTTTTACCCGATGAGAATACCGAAAGTAGAATTCCAGATTGGCGCCATGTGGGCGCTCGATGATTTCACGATTGAGAACGGTGCCACCAGACTTGTTCAGGGCAGCCACTGGACCGGGCAGGTCACCAAGAACGATGAAGCCTCTGTCATTAGTGCCGAGATGCCAAAAGGGTCCGTGCTGTTGTATTTTGGGTCTCTCCTCCATGGTGGCGGTGCCAACAACTCGAAGCATCCACGGGCAGGAATAATCAATACTTACGCCCTGGGTTGGCTTCGTCAGGAAGAAAACCAGTATCTGTCGGTGCCTCGTGAATTAGCGGACAGTTATCCTGAAACCGTTCGAAGGCTTATGGGGTATCAGGCTCATGGAAAATATCTTGGGATGTTTCCTGCTGACCCGGATGGACGTTGGTACGAGGCCTGATATTCCAGGCGCAGTATTTCAGCCACTAACTTCGGATACGAACCATTTCCGGGTCGTAAAAAGGTTTCAGCGAGACATCGGCTGGGTAAACCCTCCCTGCAATCACCACGGTCCATTCGCCTTCTGACAGGTAAGCCGCATTGACAGGGTCCCCTTCAACCATAGCGAGACCGACGCCCGCGCCCAGCGTATGGCCGAAAGAACCTGCACGTATGGAGCCCACCGGCTTTCCGTTTCGATGCACAATTTCGTGATGCATTAATATGGGTTCCGGATCACGTAACAGAATGGATACGAGGCGATGTGTGTACTTGATGCTGGCTTTGCGCTCGATACTCGCGGCTTTACCAATGAAGTCACTCTCCTTTTTCAATCGGACGGCGAATCCCAGGCCGGTTGAAAAGGGGTCATCCATGTTGTCGATATCGTGGCCGTAATCACGATAGCCCTTTTCAAGTCGCAGACTGGCCAGCGCCTTAAGGCCGGCATGGCGAAGTCCAAACTGTACACCTGCCTGAACAATACGGTCGTAAACG
>CAJJDL010000210.1 GCA_905182935.1 uncultured Nitrospinaceae bacterium
TCTTTAAACCCTTGTTCAGAAAAATAGGCCGCCGCTCCCTGGCTTGAAATTCCATGGTAGCAATATATTACCAATGGATTCTTCTTATTGGTGTCAGATATAAATTGTTTTACGTTGTCATCACTGAGGTGAACAGCATTAGGTATATGACCCGACTTAAAGGAAGCAGGATCACGGATATCGACAATCGTTGCCGAATCAGCATCTGCCATTTCTTTTACTTTTTGAACATCAATTTGTTTAATTGCAGTCATGAATTTTTATTGGGATAAGACTCATGATTTTTTAAACATAAAAATAAAATATAACCGGAACGGTGGTAATCTAATTATCTGACCATTCTGGGTTTTTAATCCAAGTTCCCTTATGGTTTTGAATGAATTTAGGAATCGTATTGGAAATAATTTTAGGTTTTTCTTTTTTCTCTTCAGTTTCTATAGTTATAATCTTATCGTCCCGCAGTACTTTTCCGCTAAAGGTAATTTTCATGGTTAAATTTCCTTTTCTCAGGTTTTAGCATTACGTTCTACACCCTACAATTATAATATAAAGCTTTAAAAAAATTACACTTAATTAATATTTTTTTATCTTTGTTAAAATAATCTATCAGAATTTATATATATATCAGACAAAAATTAAGAAACATCTAAAACCTAAAAAAGATACCCACTCTATTAATAGCAGAATTTATCTTAGTTTAAATTTTATAAATTAATTTTTCTTTCTTGAATCTCTGCCCGTCTTGTTTTTGCTAATTTAGCTAACTCTCCTAGTGCTTTTCGGGCACGGGCCGCGGCGGCTTTTACATTCTTCGTTTCAAAACTTTCACTTTCAGCAAGGTAGGTTTCGTAAGCTGAAACGATTTGATCGTGGGTCATTCATATTCTCCTGTTTATTAAGTTAACAACGAATCAAATTAAAACACATAATAAAATTAATTCAATAAAATAATTTTGTACTTAAGCTACTTTTGGCGTTTTTGAAACTCGTTTTCGTTCACTCTCGTTCAAGTGTTTTTTGCGTAGGCGAATACTTTCTGGGGTAATTTCCGCGAGTTCGTCATCATTTAGATAACCAAGAACCTGTTCGAGGCTCATTATTTTAGGAGGCGCTACACTGACAGTATCATCTGACCCAGAAGATCTAACATTTGTAAGCTTTTTCCCCTTACAAACATTAACGACAAGATCATTATCTTTATTATTTTCACCAATAATCATTCCTGTATATACTTCCTCGGCTGGTCCTAGAAACATGATTCCTCTATCTTGCAGATTAAACAAAGAGTGTGTAGTCGTGTTTCCATTGTCAACAGATATCAATACTCCGTTATTACGACGAGCCAGCTCTCCGCAATATGGAACATAACCTTGGAAACTATGATTTAAAATACCTGTTCCTCTGGTAAGGGTTAATAACTGTGACCGGAATCCAAATAATCCACGTGTTGGAATAACAAATTCCAACCTAACTGATTCTGTTCCTGCGTGAATCATATTTTTCATTGCACCTTTGCGTTGACCCATAGCATCCATCACAGGCCCCATGTACTGTTCTTCAACATCAATTATTGCAAATTCTTCAGGTTCCATTGTCTTATCTTTAATTTTCTTTAAAACAACTTGTGGCCTAGAAATAGCAAATTCATAACCCTCTCGCCTCATAGTTTCTATGAGAATAGTCAGATGCAACTCTCCTCTACCAGAAACTTTGAACGTATCATTAGAATCACCTTCTTCAACTCGCAAAGCTACATTTTGTTTAATTTCTTTAAATAATCTGTCACGCAATTGTCTTGATGTAACAAACTTTCCCTCTCGACCAGCAAATGGTGAGTTGTTAATAAGAAAGTTTATGGACAGTGTTGGTTCGTCAATTTCTATTAAAGGCAATGCTTCCGGAGTATTTCGGTCAGAAATGGTTTCTCCAATATCCACCTCTTTCATTCCAGCGATACCAACAATATCTCCTGTTACAGCATCCTGCGCCTCTTTTCGTTGTAAACCCTCAAAAGTAAATAATTTAGATACTTTAAAATCTTCTTTATCACCCGATCTTTTAATCAAAGTGTATTGTTTGCTCGAATCAAAGCAACCCCTTTGAATTTTCCCAACGGCAATTCGTCCTACGTAGTCATTATAATCAATATTGGAGACCAACATTTGGAATGCACCTTTTGGATCGCCCTTATGTGGCTCGACTTTATCAATTATCATGTCTAGCAAGGGTTTCATATCCTGATCTTTTCCGGTTGGCTCAACCCTACAAAACCCCTGTTTAGCCGAAGTATATATCGTGGAAAAATCTAACTGCTCATCTGATGCACCTAGGTTAACAAAAAGATCGAAAACTTCATTTAGCGCTTTTTCTGGATTTGCTCCAGGACGATCAATTTTATTTACCACAACAATTGGCTTCAATCCAAGATCAAGTGATTTTTTTAATACAAACCGTGTCTGTGGCATAGGACCTTCATAGGCATCAACTATTAGTAAGACCCCATTTACCATTTTAAGAATACGCTCAACCTCTCCTCCAAAGTCAGCATGACCTGGGGTGTCCACAATATTAATTTTATAATCGTTGTATTCAATAGAAGCATTTTTTGAGAAAATAGTAATGCCTCGTTCTTTTTCTAAGTCATTACTATCCATGATACAGGTACCTTCTAATTCATGGTCCCGAAACATGCCACTTTGTCGTAACAAACAATCAACAAGTGTTGTTTTACCATGATCAACATGAGCGATGATCCCGACATTTCTAATATTTTCGCTGTTCATAATATATAAGGTATTTCTTTACAGTTAAATTTTAATAAGAGTAAGTTGATTGGGCTATCTTTATCCAAACCTATATTATATGCACTTTTCTGAAAAATCCAAAACAAAAAAACTGTTAAAATAATTAAAATTCAATTTTTTGATAACCAAATTGCGAGGCTTAAATATCTGGATTAATAAAAATCTAGGATCATTGAAGTAAAAAGACTCAAACTCCAACCAAAATTGTGGGAAAACTATATTTAAATCCATCTACTATTGCATTAATAGTTTTTGAGCCTTTTGAAAAACTTCCTCAACTGAATGGTCTATGCAATCGTATTTTGGACAAGGGTTTGGAGGTAGGCATCCGGAAAAAAATAGATCTCGGCATGGAATATTTTTGTAAAAAACATAATGCTTGTTTCCATATATTTGGCTATCTCGATAGCTATTTTTATAATCTGGGCCCACAAGAACTAATGTTGGAACATTTAAAGCTTGGGCAACATGAGCAGGACCTGAATCGTTATCAATCATCAGGTTGGCTTGCTGAATTAATGCCATACTAGGACGCATTGGTCCTACATATACAAAAACACCTTTTACATTTTCAAGAAGAATGTTGGCTATGGATTGTTCCATCTCTGAAAAAATCCCCATTACTTGGAATTTTCCATCTTGAATTAGCTTACGTGAGAGTTCGATAAAATTATCCATACCCCAATGGCGATACGGCTGGGTTACGGCTGGATGAACCATAATAATTTTTTTCTCCCGATCTAAACCATTCTCTGTTAAATATCCGTT
>CAJJDL010000211.1 GCA_905182935.1 uncultured Nitrospinaceae bacterium
AAAACTAACTTCACGCCTTATCTTACTAGGGTTTATTAAACTTTATTATTAAAAATTAATTTTCTTTTAATTATTCCTTAATGTTGGGACGCTAGTGTGTGTCGATAAATAATCTTTTGAGGGTAAAAATATGACCATCATTCACGAGGTTAAGGTTTATAACCCTGCCGGCAAACTACAAAAAATCATTTCGCAAAAATCTCTACTTAAAAGATCAGATAAGCTGTTTCAAGACCCCTATCTATTTTGTAAAGATAAAAGAGGTCGTCCAAAAGGGCTATCAAAGAAAATAGTTTAATAATTCCATTTGTTATTCGTATAAATAAATAAGTCCATATAACGTACTGAGGTTTAGATAGGCGACATCGAGGTAAATAAAATCTAAACAAAGCTATGACCTGAAGATTTTTGATACAGATTTTAACTTTGTAAAACCCCGTCATAACAGACACCTCTAACGTCATTTTTAAAGCACTAATTATAGAAGGTAGTGATTTGCGTTATATTAAATGTAAAGGTCTTAAAAAAGATTGGAGCGTAATCACATTTGGCTGTTGGCAAATAGCACCTAGTGAGGGTTGGGGTAATATTTGTTCACCTCGATCCGCAGATACTGTAGTCAAAAAAGCTCTAGAGTTAGGCATTAGTGCTTTTGATACAGCCGAGGGTTATGGCGATGGTGAATCAGAACGTCGGCTGGGAAAAGCATTAGGGCATAAAAAGGAAGATGTTATTATTATTTCAAAAATCTGGCCCGATGCCTCGTTAACATATAATGATTACCATAAAAGGTTAAATAATTCTCTTACGGCACTCAAACGAGACTATGTTGATGTATACCTTATTCACTTTCCGAGTGACTACTTTAATAGCATTGAGCAAAGTGAGAAGCTTTGTATGATAATGGAAGAACTTAGAAAAAGTGGCAAGGCAATAACAGTAGGTTTGTCAAATTTTATGGAACAAGACCTTCTGCGACTGGGCAAAGGAATTAAAAATTTCTGTATCAATCAAGTACCTTATAATATTCTTCAAAGAAACTATGAAGGAAAAACTCGAGATATCTGCCATGATAATGAAATAGGCTATATGGCCTACTCTCCAACAGCTCAAGGTTTACTAGCAGGCCGTCTTTCTATTGAAGCAACTGCTTTACCAGCACGTAAATGGAACAAACTTTACCAAGAACCTTTATTAACAAAATCAAAACCTATTAGAGATTTGATAAATAATATCGCTGCTGATATCAAAACAAAACCAATTTCAGTTGCTCTTGCTTGGGTACTAGAGCAAAAAAATATTCTCACTGCAATTGTTGGCTCACGAAAACCCAACCAAGTATCCGATTTTTCTCTCGCAGGCGACCTAAAGCTAAGCACTGAGCATTTAAAGCAATTAAATAATGCAAGCCTTTCGTTTCACGGAAAGTAATTTTTTCATGGAAGATAACTGGGAAAATCCTTATGAAGAAAATGGGGTGACTTTAGGACCTGAAGAAGCATTAATTCGAGAAACAGAAAAAACAAAAGCCTTAAAGGTTGAAAAACTTCAATTAAAAGACACAATTAAAAAACTAAAAATAAAAAATAATACTCTTGCCACAACCAAGCAATCTTTAGAGAATCAGCTAAATTCATTAACAGACTATTCAGAAAGCAGAATTAGTTTTAAACCTTCTAATAGTTACGACACATTACAATCTGATCAAAAAAGTCAAATACGATGGTCTTTTTATATTCTCATTTTTAATCTAATATCGTTAGCAACGCTCCTTTTTTTCCTTCTCAATCAATAATATAGTCAGAAGTAAATTCTATTATTAGAAAAATTTAAAGTAGCATTCAACGCTATCAAAAGTATAGAATAGCAATAATTTAAAAAGATGAACCCAATAACCTCTTTTCACCATCCAAGGTAATGGGTTTTTATTAAAACTTATTAAATTGAATTTACTCGCCCCACTCAAAAACAAGTTTATGCTTGTGAATATGTAAAGCAATTTGTATTTAGTTTATTAATATTTTAAAAAGAGGAGCTGGAATACTATTATGTGGATTTTTGAATTTCTTCATGTGCTAATTGGAATTTTATGGATCGGACTACTCTACTTTTTTAATTTGGTGCAGGTGCAATCTATGCCCAAAATGACTGAAGAGGGTGCGGCAAAAGCATATACACAAATCATTCTTCCACGAGCACTATTTTTCTTTCGACATGCTGCTCTATGGACCGTGATTACGGGAATAGCTTATTACATGGCAGGCCGTCATATTGTTGAGGGAATTCCCAGCGGAGAAATAATGATCGGTATGCTTTTGGGTATTATTATGGCTGGGAATGTTTGGTTTATTATCTGGCCTAATCAAAAGAAAATTATTGCTGGAGCTCTGGAAGGTGATGCACTAGCGAAGGCAAAAAGAAATGCTTTTCTTGCAAGCCGAACAAATGCCTGGCTATCGATACCCATGCTTATTGGAATGATTGCTGCAAATCATGGTGGAATAATGGCAGGGTTTTGATTAGATTTTTATAAGTATTACACTATATTGCAAACTAAAATGCCGGTATTTTAAAAAATACCGGCATTTTTTTGACCTGAATTCACAACCTTATTCAACAGTTAATGCAACCATTGGATCAAGGCGTGATGCCTTAATAGCCGGAAACAACCCAAATATAACTCCAATCATCATGCATACACCTGTAGATATATAGATTGAATTGATATCAAGCAGTAATTTCCCTAATCCCCATGCCGAGGCACCCAAAGTAATCCCAACTCCTAAAATAACACCAAAAAATCCACCAAACAAACCGATCAGAAGCGATTCAAATAAGAACTGTTCAATAATATCTCTTTTGGTAGCACCAACAGCCCTGCGAACTCCTATTTCGCGAGTACGCTCCTTAACTGAAATAAGCATTACAGCAAGAATTCCTATGCCACCAACAACCAATGATATTGAAGCGACACCGACAATTAAACGAGTGAATAGTTCGGATGTCTCTGTCTTTAGATTTTCTAAATCAAGTTGACTGATAACCGTAAAATCATTTTCAGCATCATCTAAAATTTTATGACGATCTCTTAAAACTGTACTAATTTTTTCTGTTATCCGTTTAATATTTTTTCTAGAGTCAGCTTTGGCATAAATCGTCGAAATATAAGTTTGATTTAGAACCCTCCTTAGCATTGCTTTAATTGGGATGAGTAAAAGATCATCTTGGTCAACTCCATCAGAATCGAGTCCTTTAGTTTCAAATATTCCAATGACTTTAAACGGAATTGCATTAATCCGAACTGTTTTCCCTAAAGGGTCATCTTCTCCAAACATATTTTTTATTACTGTTTTGCCAATCACCGCAACTTTTGCCCCCAACTGCTGATCTTGTTCACTAAACATTTCACCATAATCAATCGAATAATTACGCACCCCCAAGAAATTAGGAGTGGAACCGGCCACATTAGTTGCTGTAAGAGTTTGAAGATACTTTATCTTCATTTCCTTAATCTCAAAAGGTGCAACCATCTGTAGACCATCGACTTCTTGCGATAAAAAATCTACATCTCGCGGGCTAAGAGTTGTTACATTACCCGAAAGCCTGAGCTTACCTCCTCGTCGTTTCATCTCACCCGCGTTGATGGTTAAGAGGTTCTCGCCCATTTTTGCTATGACACTCATGACCTCATGATGAGACCCTTTACCAATTGCCACCATTACAATAACCGCTGCAATTCCGATCACTATTCCAAGTGATGCCAGAAAGAACCTTATTTTATTCGACTTTAATGCAATCAAGGCAATGGTTAGGAGCTTCATAATAAAATTTTATCGAATTGTCTCATCTGGACTTAGTAAAGCTGCTTTTCTCGCTGGATAAATACCAAAAATAAGACCAACTATCATGGAAAATATGAAAGCAAGTAAAAAAGGGTCCAAAGTTATTTTTACGGGTAAAAAATCAAAGTGTCTTAAAGCTGTGGATAGTGTCCAACCCAAAATAGCCCCCATCAAACCACCAAGTAATGAAACTAATATCGACTCAAATAGAAACTGTTGAGTGATATCTGAACGGCGGGCACCAAAACACCGCCGAACTCCAATTTCGCGTATACGTTCACGAATAGAAACTAAAAGAATATTCATAATAACAACTCCTCCAACCAGGAGCGAAACAGTAGAGACAAGAAAAAGCATCCTATTAAGGGCCTGTTCAGATTCAGTAACCCATTGCATAATGCCTTCGGGCGTAACAAAGCGAAAGTCATCATCTGCCAATGAGGATAAACCGTGATTGCGTCTCAAAATTTGAGTGACCCCTTCCATGGTTTTTTGAACCATTTCTGGATGGATAGAGACAACCTTCATACTGTGCAGATGTGCCTGTCGAAACAAACGCGACATAGATGTAGTCAATGGAATAAGAGCTCTGTTATCCGGGTCATATCCACTTTCGGTAAGACCTTTTTTCTTGAGAAGACCAATGACTTCAAAGAATACTTGACCCACTCTTATTTTTTTCCCAATAGGATCTTTCTCTCCAAATAAGTTGTAAGCTGGTGTCGCACCTAAAACAATAACCTTTCTCTTTCTCTCCATATCCATATCATTGAAGAAAGTTCCATCTACAACTTTCCATTGCCTAGCAGGTTGCCATTCTGGAGATACTCCATATACACGAGTGCTGGTAAATTCTTTTTTATTTATGATCCGCATTCGCTTTCGTTGCCGTGGCACAACAATAGCAACTTCAGGCATTGCTCGAATATCATCAGCATCTTGCAAGGTCATACTAGTGACATTTCGGTTACGTCCAAAGAAAAGTCTTCCTGCACCAGAATAAACTGAAAACGATTCTGGTCCGAACCCCAAACTAGCAATTCGACTTAAAACTTTTGATTTAGTTCCTTCTCCGATAGCAACAATAACAGTTAGTGAAGCAATTCCAATCATGATCCCAAGGGTCATGAGAAACGTGTTGCCTTTATTGAGTCGCAACCCGCGAAAAGCCTGCACGAGGTTTCTTGAAATTCTCATTGATTCTATCCGATGCGATTTGTCCGTCTCTTAGCGTGAGTATGCGTCTTGCATGTTCGCTTACAACAGAATCATGGGTTATTATAATTATAGTTCGACCTTCTTCATTTAAATTATCAAAAGTGGCCATGATTTCTATCCCATTTTTAGAATCAAGGTTTCCAGTTGGCTCATCAGCTAGAATAATTTTAGGATCATTAATCAGAGAACGTGCAATAGTTACACGCTGTTGTTCCCCTCCAGAAAGTTGTCCAGGAGTATGGTTCATTCTGTGCTCTAGCCCCACTCTAATTAAGGCTCTTTCCACTCGCTCTTTGGCATCTTTAGGAGTTTTACTGCAATAGATTAGAGGAATCATCACGTTATCAAAAGCAGAAACACCCGGAAGCAAATGGAAGGCTTGAAATACAAAACCTATTTTTTCATTACGAATACGAGATAATTCTCGATCACTAAGCTGCCCCACTTCTTCTTTATCTAAGAGATAAGTTCCACTGGTCGCCTGGCCTAAACAACCCAGTATTGTCATCAAGGTACTTTTCCCAGACCCAGAAGGGCCAATGATACTAACGTAATCTCCCTCATCAATGGCAATAGAAATACCCTTCAAAACATTTGTTTCTAACCCTTCGCTTTTATATGTCTTAATAATAGAGTTAACTTCTATTACCTTTAAAGTGGTCATCGTCTGCGCCTGCCACGTTTTTTATTTTTTGTTTTGATAAGAATCCCAACTTCATCTTCCTCACTAAGCCCGGATGTTACTTCCTGCATATCTCCGTCACGCCAACCTAATTCAATAGCTTTTTCAAAAATATTAGCGTTTTCTTTAATTACCGCAAATGACTTTTTACCTGATCTTTTGACTGCACCACGCGGAATTACCAGCACATTATGGTGGGTCCCCGTTGTCACAATTATGTTTGCTGTCATCTCTGGCCTCAATAGAGCAATATTTTTTTTTGAGATATCTAGCATAACCTCATAATTTACTACATTATCCTTTATAACTGCTTTTGGTCGGATCTCACGAATGACTGCATCAAAAAATATTTTTGGAAATGCGTCTACAGTAAAGTTTGCTTTTTGTTTTTCTTTTATTTTACCAATATCTGTTTCATCCACATAGGCCGTTACTTCCACTTTTTTCAAATCAATCAAGGTAACAAATGTAGGTGCACTCATACTCGCAACTACAGTTTCTCCCTCTTGTGTTGAGACAAATGCTACAACTCCATTAATGGGTGCTGTGATGGTTGCATACGATAGTTGAGTTTTCTGTTCACGTATATTCGCAAGAGCTTTTTCCACTTTTACTTCTTGAAGGAGGATATCGTTTTGTGAGCGGGCATTTGCAAGTTTTATTTCTTCTTTTGCTAGTTTGATTTGTGCATTTAGAACCATTAAGCGCTCATCTGTTTGATCGACAGTAGCCTCTGAAACAATCCCATTATTTTTCAAAGACTGGTTACGTAAAAGCATTTTTTCCGCCAAAATAATTTGCACATTACGTTCCTCCAAGGAGGCTTTTAGCCTGTTTATCTCAAGAGGTCCCTCCTGTTTCACCTTAGCAAGACGCACCGCTTCTTCTTTAAGGTCAGCTGAAAATTGGGCAACACGCGCTAGGAGATCTTCGTGTTCTATAGTTGCTATAGTGTCACCGGCCTTGACAATATCGCCAATTTTAACCATTAAATTATCCAACTGTCCTGAAATACGGGCACCAATCTTTACCTCTGCACCAGTCTTTAGGCTTACCGTACCTGTCGCTAACACTTTCTGGGCAACATCCTTACGTATAATTTCTTTAAACTTATAGTCTATAAAAGTAAGCTTCGGCTCTCTCTTTCCCAAGAATAATGTTTGAGCGTTACTCCAGAGAGGAGAGAACTTTCCCTCTCGAATAGCCCATACAATAAAACCTAAAAAAACTGCAATAACTATAAATTTACTAAACTTCCCATACAATCTCATTAGATGTTCTTTCTTTGATTTATAATGTTTGCTTTAATATAATGCTAACATATTAAGCATTGAGTTAAATTCAACAAAAACCTTATTTTATATATTGTTAGGAATCATCTCTGATTGTTTATAATCGGCGTTTCTTACATATAACTTGAACTAACCATGTCTGCACAGGAAATCAAAAATAAAACTAATAAATCAACCAGATTTATCAAATTTACTCTTATTGCAGGTATTCTCGGTATTGCCATCATTGGGCTTATTTCAGCGAATCTACCCTCACTACGCGAACCCATCATGAAAGAATTGAGTCGGTCAACTAACTTATCTATCGAAATTGAGTCATTGAATTTAAGTCTATTTAATGGTTTAAGGCTCCAAGGAAGTGGACTAAAAGTGAGTTCGAAAGATGGTGTAAATAAAATTTTCTCTGCGCAGAACCTTGTGATTGATGCCGAATTAAAATCTTTATTGGCAGGTCAATTAAAAATAAAGAAAATACTACTGGTAAAACCGATCATAAATATAACTTTTGATTCAAAAGCAATTTCGTCCAATTTATTAAATGTTTCTAAAAATATAGACACAAAGTTTCAAAAAAATATTTTAAAACCTAACGACGTAGTAAAACAAAAAGCACTAAAAACAAAAACACCTGAGATAAGCCTATTAGAGTCCATACGTAACCTTTTAAAGGAGCAGAGTTTATCTCTTCGTTCCATTACAATAAAAAAAGGTGAATTCATATTTTCAAAACCTGACGGCGATGAACCTTTTTTAATAATACCCCCTATATTTTTAAATGCTCAGTTAGACATCTCAAACCCCACATCCAGCCAGATTAATATTAAAGGCAAATTGTCTCACATAGTGGCGGGAGCTTTGAAGTTTAAGGGAACTATAGAAGCCTTGGATGTACTGGAGGGATTAAGTCCTGTCAAAGTAAATATAGAGTCTACTTCTTTTGCCTTAAATGACCTCTATTCATTAATAAACGCGGAAGCAATCCCTAATTCAGTAATAATTAAGTCAGGGAAAATAGAAAAAATATTCATTAACTTAGAAGGGCTTATTAGTACAAGTCAAAACCGACTTAAAGATATAGTGATAAAAAGTGGCTTTAAGATTAGTGCCCTAGAAATCCTAACACCTGAAAACGAAATCCTTGGAGGCATAAACTTATCTGACATTAATGGGGAAGGTTTTTATCAAAATGGGGCATTGAACTATCAAATCAATGGAGCATTATGGAATGGTACTATTCGTTCAGACTTAAAGTTCAACCTATCCGCTCTGAAGACAGAATCTTTGGTTGAGTCATTTAATGTAAACACACGCATTAATGAAATAGATCTAACATCAGTTGAGTTTAAGTTACCTGATCAATGGACACCAACAAACGGAATTCTAACTGGTTCCATTGACCTCCAAAAATCGTTAGATAAAAAACTTTCTACTAGAAAAATATATGGAAAACTGGAAATAAGCGACCTTTCATTAGGCGTTGAAGGCCTGAACAAAATAGGACAAACCAAGATAAAATTTTCTCAAAAAGCACCCCAAAAAATCATCGCAATAGTTCAGCTCAAAAATTTATTTTTCAACAATATCTCAATTAGCACAGC
>CAJJDL010000212.1 GCA_905182935.1 uncultured Nitrospinaceae bacterium
AAAGCAATCTCCTGCAGACCTTAAATTTGATGTTGGGCCTAAAAATGAAGCTTTTTTAACTGCTAGCTCAGTCCAGTTTGTTGGTAAAGGGGCTAATTTATTTGAATTAGGTATGGGATACAGTGGGAAATTTGATGTCTTGAACGCTGTTCTTCGGACTTGTTTTTTATGGGACAGGGTGCGTGTTCAGGGAGGCGCCTATGGCTCTCAAAGTTCCTTTGATCCGTATAGTGGTGATTACGGATTAGTTTCTTACCGCGATCCAAATTTAACTGAGACACTCGATATATATGATCAAATCGCAGACTACCTTGAAAATTTAGATATTTCTGATACAGAGTTGACTAAGATTTTAATTGGTTGTGTAGGGCGCCTAGATCCTCCAATTACTGCAGACCGGAAAGGAGCGGTCTCAATGGTTGAATATTTAACTGAAAAAACATATGAGTTAAAGCAGAAACGACGAGATGAACTATTGTCGACTAGCCTAGAGGACATTAAATCTTTTGCCGTTCTATTTAGAAAAATAAAAGAGTTTGGCAATATCTGTGTTTTGGGTAATGAAGAAAAAATCAAAAAATCAAAAAATCACTTTGATCATTTGGTTAAGGTATTTGATTAATAGTCATATTCTTGAGTTATCTAGAATTCAACTATTGTTGCGCCATCCCCTCCGTTTTCTCTTGATGCAGGGGAGAAGGTCTTGCATATTCCCGATGCAGAAAGATATTCTCTAACAAGGTTTTTTATCGTTCCCATCCCATGCCCATGTATTATTGTCACGTGCTTTATTCCTTTGACGATTACCTGACTTAAATAATTTTCCATGGTAATGAGCGCCTCTTCAGAGTTCATTCCCCGTAGGTCGCAAGATATTTTTACTTTTGACGTGGATTCTGTTTGTATGTTCAAACTTATTGGTAGTATTTTATTTTTTGAAGTACGTTTTTTTTTAAGACTACCTTTTAACCTGTTAACTTCTATGAGCGTTTCAATATTGCCTAAAGCTACCCGTACTTTCTTTTTTCCTATAGGATTTTCCAATAATACCCCAGTGGTTCCATAACTTTCAATCAGAACTGGATCACCTTCCTTTAGTTGCTTTGGTAGAACTTCCCACTCAGAAAGGTCATCTCGGTATGCAGATAATGGTAAACGTCCCATTTCGCCAAGTTGCCGTTCTGTTTTACGAAATTTTGATATATCTAAGTTCCCTTTTATATCGTTCATTATTTTACGGACTTGGTTTTTTGCTTCGCGAACAGCAAGTTGAATTCGTTTTGATTTTTCGAGATTAAATTTTTTCTCTTTTTCTTGTAGAATCTCGGTAAGTTCTAGTTGTTGTCTTGCCATGTCATTTAACTTTAGATTTGTTGTTTGTAGAGTTTCTTTTTCTTTTATAAGTTCTACTCGTTGTTGAGTTAGATCTTTTAGCACCAGATCAGCTCGTGTATCTTGTAATTGGTAGATTTCTCTTGCTCGTTCTACGATTCTTGTGTGGAGACCAAGCTTTTCGGCGATATCTATAGCGGCACTATGCCCAGGCACCCCGAAAATAAGCCGATATGTTGGTGCCTGTGACTGAGTATCGAATTCTGTGCATGCATTAAGAAATCCTTGGCGAGTTTGGGCAAGAAGCTTCAATGCAAGATAGTGAGTCGAAACAAGAGTTGTTACTTTCTTATCATTTAATTCTGTAAGAACAGCTTCTGCCAAAGAAGCACCTTCCTGTGGGTCTGTGGCTATTCCCAATTCATCAAGTAGTATTAGCGAACCTGAAACAGCATGATTAATAATATGAATTATCTTTTTTAGATGGGCTGAGAAAGTTGAAAGACTGAGCTCTATATTTTGGTCATCACCGATATCGGCATAGACTTCTGGATAAAAAGGAATTTTTGATCCTTTTTCAACGGGAAGAAATAAACCGGCGCGAACCATAAGAGACATTAAACCGACTGTTTTAAGGGTTACAGTTTTCCCTCCAGTATTTGGGCCCGATATTATAATTACATGCGTGGATTTGTCCCAATTAATATCATTTGGAATGACATTTTGTCCGTTTAATATGAGTTCTGGGTTTAGAGCATTGTTAAGTTGTAGTTTTCCTTCTGGGTCAATAGGGCATTGAATAGCCCGCATTGACTTAGCTAACCTTGCTCTGGCATGAATAAAATCCATCTCGACAAGAGCCTCCATGCTGGAAGAGATTGATTCGCCAGCATCAATTACTTGTCTGGTTAGTGATTGTAAAATATTTTTCTTTTCACGCTCGACAGTGAGCCTATTAATTTTTAATTGATTGTTGAGTGGAACTATAGATGATGGTTCCACGTAAAGAGTTTGTCCACTTCCTGAACTATCATGGACGATACCTTCTATCTGCGAACGTTTTTCTGATTTAACTGGGATAACAATTCGCCCCTCTCTTTCTGTATGGTAGCTATCTTGGATTGCGTCCTTATAGACTTCTCCTAAAAATATTTTTTCTACTTTTGATTCTAGTT
>CAJJDL010000213.1 GCA_905182935.1 uncultured Nitrospinaceae bacterium
AATGGTACTGTTGCGGAAAATATTCTTTACGGTAACGTTGAAGCCAGCCGAGATGACATGATAAAATCAGCTCTAGCAGCAAACGCTTCTAACTTTATAAAAAACCTACCACAAGGTTATGACACCCTAATAGGAGAACGAGGAGTCAAACTTTCTGGCGGGGAAAAACACCGTATCGCCATTGCACGCACGCTTTTAAAGGATCCACCAATTCTAATTCTAGATGAGGCAACTGCTTCTGTTGATACGGAAACAGAAGCAAAAATTAAGGACGCTTTAGTTTCTTTGACGGCGGGACGCACAACAATATTGATCGCACATCGCTTGTCAACGCTCGAGGGAGCAAACCGCATTCTTGTAATGAGGTCAGGGGAATTAGTTGAGTCTGGAACGCACGGCAGTATGATAAATTCTAAAACAGAATATGCTCAACTTTTCCGTAGTCAAATGCACTTATAATGCAGCAGTCTAAGGAATATCTTTTAGTAATCGAATATCTGTTTAACGAAGAAGTTCTTCAGTATTACAAACATTTATAACTAGCCAGTAACGAGCTAAGTAATACTTTCAAGTCCAATATCACCATACCTTCTAAACTTTTCATGCCTTGATTTAATTAGTTCTTCTGGTTTGAGTTTTGAAATAGTATGTAAGTTTTTTCGTAATACTTTTTTAAGAAGAATAGCGGCTCGTTTATGATGACGGTGCGCACCACCCAGTGGTTCTCTAACAAACTCATCAATTACTCCAAGCTTCATAAGACTAAGTGAGGTCAAACATAACGCATTAGCTGCTTGAGCTACTTTAGCTTTATCATCCCACAAAATAGAAGCACAGCCTTCGGGTGATATTACAGAGTAGATAGAGTGCTCGAGCATTAATATCCGATCACCTACGCCTATAGCAAGAGCCCCGCCAGAACCACCTTCACCAATTATCGTTACAACAATAGGCACGTCAATCTCTATCATTTCTATGAGGTTTTTTGCTATAGCCTCTGACTGACCTTTTTCTTCTGCATCTATGCCCGGATAAGCGCCCGGTGTATCGATAAAATTAAAAATAGGAATTCTAAACTTTTGTGCTAATTTCATTAGGCGTAAGGCTTTACGATATCCTGCAGGTTGAGACATACCAAAGTTTCGGCTAATTTTTTGCTGTGTACTCCGGCCTTTCTGGTGACCGATGACTAAAATAGTTTTATCATCAAGCTTAGCTAGCCCACCAACAATCGAAGGACCATAGCCACCATGTCTATCTCCATGTAACTCAATAAAGTCTGTAAACATATACTTAATATAATCAAGGGTATATGGCCTATCCGGATGTCGCGCTACTTGGGTCTTCTGCCAACCTTTTAGGTTTGAATAGGTATCATGTTTCATACGGCGAACTTTTTTATGGAGCCTTATTATTTCATGAGTTATGTCTCCAACATTGTCATACATATGTGAAAGTGAAACCATTTCTCGGATCTGATTCTCTAACGCAAATATTTCACGCTCGAATTCTAGTATTTGAACCATATTAAGAACCTAATAAAAAAGAAACTTCATCGTAAAAAGTTTTAAAAGAAAAATACCACAAGAATATTTTCTTTCACCCACTAAACATAACCCACCACTAAAGCTATAAAAAAATTTAATCCTAAAATCAATAGAACCCAAATATTGGATAAATAAGGTTTATAAGAGTATTTGACTTTTTAAGTGCTTTAGCACCTGCCTTACCCACTCGGTTTTGACCTAACTTTAAATATTCCAAATTAGTCATATATGGAGACTCTGCAATCGAACTAGCACCTAAATCGCCAATAGAATTAAAGTTTAAGTTAAGTTTTTTTAATTGTTTAAAGTATTTTGAATTTGCTAAAGCGCTCGCCCCAAGGTCAGTAATTTTATTTCCAGAAAGATTAAGCTCAAATAGTTGGCTAAATTTCGTCGATTTTGAAATAGCTATGGCAGAACTGTCCGTAAGGTTACTTTCGCTAAGGTCTAGAGTTTTTACTTTAAAAACATAAGGGGACGCTAGGAAAACCATAACTCCAAAATCTCCATATATTAAACTACCAACCTCATTAAACCTTCCACTTAAATTTAATACTTTAATATTTTGTATAAGGTTAAATCTCGCAAGTGCTTCATTTCCAATTCGACTTAAATCGTTGTATTCCAGGTTGATTTTTTTTAATTGTTTCAAGTTAGATAACTCTGTCAAACTTAATGCTCCAACATCACCAACCTCATTAAAACTTAGATTAACTTCTAATAAATTGGATAAGACATTGGATTCCGCAATAGCTTTAGCTCCTTTATCTGTAATTTTATTACGATAAAGGTTTAAGGTACGCAAGTTTTTAAATGTCTCAGACGACGCCATTATCTTAGCGCCCTGATCAGTAATATTGTTGCTCTCTAAATGTATTGCTGTTAATTGAGCTAATTGTTTTGAACCAGCAAGGGCTCTAACACCATCATCTCCAATATTTCCTTTGTAAATAATTAGCGTTTCAACACTACTCAATAGCGGAGATTTTGCTAGAATTTCAGCTCCCTCATTACCTATTAATTTTTCATTAAGTCTAAGTACGCGGTCGTTTCTATTAAGCTTTAGTTGAATATATTTTTCTATTTGCTCGCCAGTCATAGATATGTTGGAAGCTGCCACGAGACTTATGAAAAAAAAGGGCAGCCATAGGGCTACCCATCTTTCAAAAAACATAAAAGTACCTATCTATTATTAGTTCAAGATACCAACATCATTTAAAACTATATTACTCTCCACTGTTCTTTTTTTCAATGTTGTTTAGTCGGTTTTCTAAATCACGAACTGTCCGTGCAAGATCGGGAAGCTTAGGTAAAACCGTGACACTACGCTTCCAAATATTAAGCGGAAGGGCCGGAATTCCACCATAAACACTGTTACTTTTAATATCGCGTAAAGCAGCTGATTTTGCGGCCAGGGTAACATGGTTACCTACGGTCACATGATCAGAAAGACCTGCTTGACCTGCTAGAACAACATGATGCCCAAGTTTACAACTTCCAGCAATTCCTACTTGCGCAACCAAAATACAATGCTCTCCTATAGTACAGTTATGAGCAACCTGAACTAAATTGTCGATCTTAGTCCCCTTTTTTATTAAAGTTGTACCCGAAGCCGCTCTATCTACACATGAATTTGCGCCTATTTCTACATTATTTTCAATGACTACATTTCCAATTTGATTAATTTTCGTATGCATTCCTTTTTCATCTACCGTATAACCAAAGCCATCGGCACCTATTACTACTCCCGCATGAAGAGTAACTTGATTTCCTATTATGGAATTACTATAAAGCGTCACGTTCGAGTGAATCACGGTATTCCTTCCAATTTTGCAGTTATCTCTAACTACTGTCCCTGGAAAAATAACTGTATCGTCACCGATTTCAACATTGTCTCCTATAGAAACTAAGGGCGACAACGTGACTCTTTTGCCTAGTATCACATTGCACCCAAGAACAACTGTAGAATGAATTCCTGGTTTGGGGCGTTCTTGAGGGTGAAAATGATCTAGTAGCCTTGCATAGGCTAACTCTGGTCTAGGTGTGAGAACCTGATTAATATTAATTTCTTCTTTATTACCAACCAAAACAGCAGAGGCCTTAGATAGCTTGAGTTTATTGATAAAATTTGCACCCTTAACAAAAGTAATATGCCCTGCTCCGGCAGTTTCGATAGGACCGACACCAATGATCTCTAATGAAGGGTCTCCGATAACTATTCCATCTATCAATTTCGCAACTTCACCCAAGTTCATAAATTTACCTTTCAAAAACACCAAATTCTATTTTATTCACTCAATTAGCTATGGACATCACTTTAAATGATCGCTCTCTTTTCTACTGAGATCAACTCGCCACCTACAAGTTCCATAACTCTATTCATCTTTGAAGCAATACGCTGGCTATGAGTTACAATTACCACTGTTTGCTGAAACTTATGATTGAGCAATTGAATTAATTCTATTAAAGAGTCACTAGCCTTTTGATCTAAATTTCCTGTAGGTTCATCTGCGAGCAAAAGGTCTGGTTTATTCATAAATGCTCTAGCTATAGCAACACGTTGGCTTTCGCCTCCTGAAAGTTCACCAGGCTTATGATGAAGACGGTCTTTGAGCCCCACCTGAATTAAAATTTGCTCTGCTTGCTCGCGCGCTTCAATTTTATTAACCCTTGCAATAAGGGCCGGGAACATAGCATTTTCTAATGCAGAAAAATCAGATAACAAGTTAAAAAACTGAAATACAAACCCGACTTTTTGGTTTCTAAACTTTTCTAAGTATGCACTTCCCTTAGAACAAATATTATCACCACGAAATAATATTTCGCCTTTTTCTGGTCGGTCCAATCCACCAAGAACATGTAATAATGTGCTTTTCCCAACACCAGAGGCTCCTATAATACCAAGCATTTCACCGGTTTTTAGTTCGAGATTAGCTCCCGATAGCACATGAAGTGTTTGACTGAAAATTTTATAGCTCTTATGTAAATCTATGGCTTTGAGTAAATACGGGTCAGTAATTTTCGGGGAATTAAAGCTATTCATAACGTAGCCCATCAACTGGATCTAGCTTTGATGCTCTCCAAGCTGGATAAAGTGACGCAATCAGACAAATTGCAATGGAAAAAATAACAATCAAAAAAGAATCCATATACTGAATTTCAGATGGAAGACGATCGAGGTAATAAATATCACTCGGGAATGCAACAATCCCAAATACGGATTCAATAAAACCAACTATTTCATTTAAATTGGGAACAATGATAAAACCAGCTGCACAACCCAGAAATGTTCCTACTAAGCCAATGATTAGTCCTTGGTAACTATAAATTTTTATAATACTTTTACGACTCGCCCCCATCGACTTTAAAATAGCTATCTCTTTGGCTTTTTCCATGACCAGCATAAATAGTGTACTTATAATATTAAAGGCTGCCACAAAAATAATTAGGATGAGGATAATAAACATAACTATCTTTTCTAGCTTAAGCGCAGAAAAAAGGTTTTTATTCATGCTCATCCAATCGCGGGCATGGTAAGGAAAACCTAATTTCTTCTGGATAGCAGTAGCAATATTCCCAGCCTGTTCAATATCGTCAACCCGAACTTCTATCCCAGAAACAGCATCCTTCATTGAAAAAAATTTTTGTGCCGATTTTAACAAAACAAACGATAAGTTAGCGTCATACTCATACATTCCCGACTCAAATACACCAACCACCTTAAATAACTTCATTCTCGGAATAAGCCCCACAGGAGTTATCCGAGATACAGGAGAAACCATCGAAACAACA
>CAJJDL010000214.1 GCA_905182935.1 uncultured Nitrospinaceae bacterium
TACTTATTAAGAAAAAGATTAGGGCTAATGGGTGGACAAAAAATATTTCTATCAACCCTTAAACTATTATTTATATCGGGGGTAATGGGTATTGCAGTTTACTTCTTTAACGTTACATTTTTTAATCCTTTAGCACCATTGACAACTAAAATTATAATTCTTTCAACTGATATTATGATAGGGATAATAATTTATGGTATTTTATCTCGTTTAATTCAGAATGAGGAGTTGTCTTTCCTAATAAATTTAATCCAAAAACGAAAAAACATAATCCCAGTAAACTAACTAGTTTAAATGGATAAGCAGGACTATTAAGTAAAAAATATAAACACTAATAACTAATTTTAAAGGGAAAAATTATATGCTTGCATGTCTCGATCTAGAAGGAGTTTTGCTACCAGAAATATGGATTGCCTTTGCAGAAAAAACAGGAATAGAAGAATTACGACTTACTACGAGAGATATACCAGATTATGATGAATTAATGGTAGGACGCCTAAAAATCCTTAAAGAAAATAATCTAAAGTTAATTGACATAGAAAATGTTATTAAAACATTAATTCCATTAGAAGGAGCAAAAAATTTTCTAGATTGGCTTAAATCCGAGTTTCAAGTAATAATTCTATCAGATACATTTTATCAATTTGCAAAGCCTTTAATGGGCTCTCTTGACTATCCAACACTATTCTGCCACGAATTAATTATCGACAATAAAGGGGAAATAAAAGGATACCATTTAAGGCAATCTGATGGAAAAACTAAAGCTGTCTCAGCTCTAAAAGGTTTAAATTTTCAAGTTATTGCAGCTGGAGATTCATACAATGATATTGGAATGCTAAAAGTAGCAGATGCAGGCATCTTGTTTTGTCCACCAGAAAAAGTAATTGAAGAGTTTCCTCAATTTCCAGTTTCACGTGACTATACAGAGTTTAAAGAAATATTTTTAAAAACCCGCGAGTCCATATTACTTTAATGCATTATTGCTTAGCGTGAATTTTTTTTAACAACCTACTAGCAATCCATCCTGTTTTTTCTAACGCATGAACCTTTGACCAATTTTCATTACTTTCAATAACAATAAGCTTCATACCTTGCTTAACCTGCATTATAACCTGACTTTTAATAGAAGGTTTTGAACGAATATTCGCCGAAGAAGGAATTACGGTGTGTATTGCATCGTATGAATCATTAGATGGTTGCTTTTCTATAATTAATGAACTGGAATAGTCAACTTTAGAATTATTCAAAAATAAACTAGAAATTGATATATCAAGTTTAATAACAGCGATGGATACAAACAATAATATCAATATAAAAATACGCGTAAGTGCCTGCTCAAATGATATTCCTATTTCCTCTGGTTCAATTATCGGCAACAAGGGTAGTGCACATTTCCGACAAAACAGTCCATCAGGAAATACCTTGGCACCACAAGTACCGCAAAAAATATCAGGTCCTATACCATCGGATTTATTTTTCTTAAAAACCATATCAAATAACAAACTGGTTAGAGTCTCACCTAGTTAATTCAATTGATAAATTTCACTATATTTATTTTTAAGATAATTAATATAAATATCTGGATTTAGTGACTCCCCAGTAACTTTCATAGCAAGATCATCAGGAGTATATAAGCGGCCTAATTGATGAATATTTTTATTAAGCCAATTTTTGATGCATAAAAAGTCACCGTCAATAAATTTAACCGAATTATCATTAAAGTCGCGCAACATTTTTTCATAAAATTGACATGCATACATAGCTCCAAGCGTATAGGAGGGGAAATAACCAAAAGCTCCTCCACTCCAGTGAACATCTTGGAGTAAACCTAAGGAATCCGATGTAGGTATTATCCCCAAATATTCCTCCATTTTATCATTCCAAACATTAGGTAAGTTTTTAACTTTGATCGTCCCATCAAATAAACCTTTTTCAATTTCATAACGGAGTATTATATGCATTGGGTAAGTCACTTCATCTGCTTCCACGCGGATAAAAGACGGGTGACATTTATTAATCGCAGAATATAATTTATTGGAAGATACACCATATAAGTTATCAGGAAAAAATTCTGAAAATTTATCAATATATCGATCGCAAAACATTTTATTCTGCGCAACCATTCTTTCCCAAAATAAAGATTGTGACTCATGAATAGCCATAGTTAAAGGCTCTGAAACAGGTAAGTCGTGATAATCTAACATCCTCCCCTGTTCATATAAACCATGACCTGTTTCATGAATTACTCCATAGAGAGATTCAATGAAATTATCCGATCTATAACGAGTCGTGATACGAACATCCGTAGGATGCCCTCCCCCACAAAAAGGATGCACCGATTCATCCATGCGACCCTTATCAAAATCAAACCCTATATCGTTACTAATAATTTTCCCCAAAGTTTTTTGTTTGTCTATAGAGAAATTTCCTTCTAAAAATTTTGTATCTATTTCATTCTTAGAATTACCTATTGCTTTTATTAAAGGAATTAATTTTTCTTTTAATTGCTCAAATATTGGCGTAATACGTTCCATCCTCATACCCCGTTCATACAAATCGATATTAGCATCGTAAGGATCCAAATCGGGAAATGCATAACTTGCCCATTTTTTTTTAAGAACTATAAGACGTTCAAGAGTCGGTAAAAAATGTTTAAAAT
>CAJJDL010000215.1 GCA_905182935.1 uncultured Nitrospinaceae bacterium
TTTTTATATCTTTTATTTTGCGTTATACGGCGTTCATTATTTCCCTTATCTTTTTGCGAATATTGAGGTGAACGCTTACGCTGTTTGGTGAAATTTGAGCTGCACCCTGATATAAAAAATATAGTGGCAACCGTAAGGGCAATGATAGCTCTCAACACTTTTCCTAGTCTTTTGTAATGAGAGATTCAAATCTTTTCTTTAAACTATGGTAGCGGTCGAATTCTATTTTTGCTAATTCTGGCTTCCCCAGTTGTTCGTATGTGAAACCTAAACTATAACGAGCATTAAAGTGAGCAGGGTCAAGTTTTATTACGTTTTTAAAAGAATGAACTGCTTTATTATAGTTTTTTTGGTAGTTATAAATTCCGCCTAACCTATAAAGGGCATCGACATTTTTTGGGTCTAATTCAGTTGCCTTTAAAAAAGCATCAAACGACTTGCCATAGTCGCCTTTTTTGCTGTATTCATCTCCTGCCAAGACTAATTCGGCACTATTTTGTGATGAACATTGGCCTGTTACCAAAACAATAAACAATAATAAAATAAAAGAAAATGTGCGTTTAAGAAAACCCATAATTTATAAATAAAGAAGTAATATTTTTTTAGTTAGCATATTAATGAAAGATAAGGTTAATGCTCAATAGCCGAATTTTCTAATGATGGGCGCTCTTCATTTAGATCGGCATAACCCCACTTGGGTGCAGGTTCGTTGCATAAGGCACCACAATCAGCTATTCCGGCACTGATAGTTGATTCGCCAAAAATTTCGATGAATAATTTCTCGGTTTCCATAAATGCATTCTTTAGGTTGTTTCTATCTTTTTCACCTCGCATCCCAAAATAGGGAAAGTGATGAAAGTAGTACCCAAATAAAACTTCACAATCAGATGTATACTTTTTTGTATCTAGAATATGAGTGTGCCAAAATATATCAATATCTTTACTAGGCACTATCACTTTGTCAGTATATAAAGATGATAGATACAGAAATCTACGGTACCAGACCTCCATGGTTTTAACTTTATCAAATGACCAGTTGGCACCTTCCTCTTGTTGAGTGAGAGAAAATTTAATCGGTTCGAGATCCAGATTCCGATTGAATTCCTCAAATGAGAATTTTTTCATATCAAAACTCCTTTTACAAATATCTAATCATTTATATTATATCAGAATAAACCTTAACCCTCTTCCCAAGTAGAGGGCAACTAAAAAATCGAGCTTAAGTCAACGAATATTAAATGTGATTTTTAAATTCAATATTGTGACCCTCAAATTAGAAGGTCTTATATTTGAGGGTTTACTGTCAGCTTAAAATTGATAGCACTAAAACTTTATATTTTGATTAAAAAAATAGTTATATTTCAATTTTATAAGAAACGCGAATGCCACTGGAGTAGATATCAGCCCAATGGGAAGAAATTTTTTGCTCGGGTGTAAGTAGGTCATGAAATGAACACTTACGGGTAATGTAGTTTGACCAGTCAAGTAGTGTCCAATTTAAATTTAACGATTCAAACCATAATTCAAGCATTGATTGAGTAGGAAGGTTCGTGAGACTTAAATTACGTCCATTACGATTAAAAGTATCGGGAAGAGTATAATCCTTTTTCCCGGATTGAGTAGGACACGCGATCATAAGAGGTAATTGAAGAATATGGTCCGTTAGGTGAGGATGAATATGTTGAGCTTCTTTACCTTGCACGGCAGAATATGCAGCGGTAAAAGTATCAATAAGAATTGAATCCTTTGCGGCCCTAGCCATCAATTTAAGTAGTCGGTAGGGTTCTGTTATGTAATACATAACACCAAAACAAAAAATAGTATCAAAAGAGTTTTCTTCGACTTTTTCTAAAAAATTTATTATATTTTCAACCTTAAACGTATATTTTTTAGGAGATACCCCTTCCTTTAAAAATAAACTATCACAACGTTTGACAGTTAAATCTTCTACGTCAACCCCATAGACATCTTTTGCTCCCAATTGTAGTGCTGCAAAAGAAAAAATTCCAGTGTGAGACCCTACATCCAGAATAGATTTATTCTGAATTGCTTCTGGGTTTTTATTCAATAAAATATCAATACGTGCATTAATACATTCAGGGTGATAAGGGATTGCCCATCGTTTGGTACGAGTATCAAGAGTTAAAAAAGGAGAATTAGGGGGAATAAAATTATTCATAGGCTTATGTGAAGAATAAATAATTTATGGTGAGAGGTTAAGTTATTTCTAATGATAATGGTGAAATTTGAGAATCCAAATGTAACACAGTCTTTTAATAACTGCCTCAAAACACTATAATAAAAGAAAATTATAATAATAGAGTAATTTCTTGAATAAAAAATACAAAAAATATTCTTCAAATAAAAATAAGATAGTAGATGAAGGTTTATCTACTATTGGAGATACTCTTCGAGAGTTAAATCCTGATATGGCATTTCGTTTAAAAACCCTTCAGGGAATTGAATCGCCAGTCGAATGGGTCATGGATGTAATTTTTGATTTATTTCCTTATGCTTGGAAAGATACTGAGTTGCTTGGTGAGGCCATTATTAATATTTTTTCATGCGAGTTTGATGAAGCAATTGAGGCTCTCAA
>CAJJDL010000216.1 GCA_905182935.1 uncultured Nitrospinaceae bacterium
AAAAAACTATTAATTAATTTTTGAGAATTGCCAATAATGCATTCAAAACAAACCCCAAAAATAATTTTACCTCACTTAAACTGGTCTATCATGAGGCTCAAAGAAGCAATCAATAAAGAAGACACCGAATACTATAGAGGTGCTGCTTTACAAAGATTTGGACTAACCTATAAGGTGGCTATAAAAGTAATCATAGCATTCGCTATTGAGGAAGGAGAAACTTGCGTTACAGATGAAGATTGTTTTAAATGGCTGAAAAAAAAACAATGGCTAGAAAAAGATAGTGATTGGAAGTTATTGATAGAAAATTATCAAAGCGTCATAAAACAACCACAAATTACAACAATAAATGAACTCTACCATAATCTACGGGCTCATTATACTATATTGAACAGCCTTAGTGAACGTATGAACTTAGTATCGCACTAATATTTATCGATCAAGAGTAAATATTTAATTTATATTTTAGTGTGATCCCTCATCATGTGAATCGGAAGATCCTTCTCCATGTGAGTTCCCTCCTCCATCTCCCTGTATTGAGTTTCGAGCGGAACGACCCAAAGATTCATTTGCATGCTTCAATGCTTCATTATAATGTTTAAGGGCCTCTTTAGCATGCTTGATAGCAACACTACTATGTGATTGAAGGTCTTTCCCAGCATCAGGCATTTTTATGCCAAATTCTAAGTGTTTTATCATTTCCTCAAGATGTAAATATCCTTCCTCTCCATGCCCAAGCCCAACACTGGCATGGCCACTAGCTTGAGCAATTGTTTGATTAACTCCCACAAAAGAAAATATGCAGAAAAATGCTAAACCAGTTAATAAATTTTTTTGATTAATCATAAAATCTCCTAGTACGTACTAATTACAAAATATTAATAATTTATTTACTCCATAATCCATCAAATATTATACCCATGTCAACTAACAAGAATAATAAATAAAAAAGCCCCAGGACTTAAAGTCCAGGGGCTTAACCATAATATTCTATCTATTATTAAACCTGAGTACGCATGACCTCTTGATAAGCTTCAACAATTTTATTACGCACTTGCATAGTTAAACGAAATGCAAGGTCTGCCTTATTAACTGCTATCATTGTTTCATGAATATTACGAGTCTGACCAGTCGCAAAATCTTCTATTGCTCTATCTGCTTCTTTTTGTAAGCTATTTACTTTATCAAGCGATTCGGTCAAAGTATCAGCGAAAGAGGCACCACCTTCACCAACCCCAGATGCTTTCGTCCCTATACTTGCTGGGGCACCGATTCCTCCAAGAGCTTTTAAATTAGACTGTATTGTTATATCTTTCATCTTAATATAAAAAAATAATTTTTATAAGTAATACTAAAGTAACCCTAAACCTAAGATATTGTCAACCTATTATCTAACCCTTTAAAATACTTACTGTTGCGGTAGTTCAGTAACAGCACTACGTACCGTGGAACCTCGCTTCATCATTAATTGTATAAAGGCCGTATACATGATTTGATTTTCTGCCAATTTACCCATCTCCTTATCAATATTAACATTATTACCATTCGACTTTGATGGGTCTGACAATTCAAAGGGAAGCGGGTCTAGAGATTTTAATGAATCATTTGATGGCCCCAAATGCTTACTATTAGTTGACCTTACTTGGAGCTGGTTTTTATTTTTAATAACATCCTGTAATTGCTGCTCAAAATTTATATCGTGCGCTTTAAAATCGGGAGTTTCCATATTACTTATATTCGTAGAAAGCATAAGATTACGAGCAGACTGAAAATCTAAGCCTTTCTTAAGAACTAAGGGTGTTTGGTCAGAAAATAGTAATTTATCTATCAGCATAATTTCACCTCACTATATATTCAGCAATAACTATGCCATATAAAATATATTAAAAAAAACATAGGATATACCCATAACTAATTGATTTTATTATAATTAAATAAAGACATGGTAACTGAATAGTTTTCATGAAAAACTAAAAGTGAAATTTATTCCCTCTTAACGATCGTTTTTTGACATTATTTTTAAATAGCAGGTTTATCAATAATTTTTGATTAAAAATACAAGTTATTCTAGAATACATACTGTGTAACTTTACTACTCACTCTACAATCATAAACATGAATCTAGAAATTGATGTTTTAGCCAAAAAAATTCAAGCGTTTGGTAAAGAAAACCTATCCGATATCCTTCACTACACAGCAGTTGGATTAAAATCTCTATTTGAATGTCATACGGTTCGAATAAACCTAGAGGATCTACACCAAGGCATACTCATATGTCAATATATGACAGAGCAAAAATATTCAGATGAAAGACAAATCACCAAGTTTATTTCTCACCGTAATTCCATAACCTCGCAGGCGTTTTACGAGAATAAGGTCGTTCAATCCTGGGACCTACCAGAAAAATATAATAAATATAGAGATCCGTTTGAAAAACTATCAGGCATTCAAGCATCTGTCGTTTTCCCAATAGTGCACGAATTAAGGCCCGTAGGAACATTAACATTAGACTGGCAGGAAAATGGCAAGGTTATCTCTTCAAAAACAATTGCTGAAGTGAAAATTTTCCTCGACAATATTAGTAGCACAGTAGATAGAGCTAAGCGTTTTCATCAACAGATATCATTTTCTCGTCA
>CAJJDL010000217.1 GCA_905182935.1 uncultured Nitrospinaceae bacterium
CTCGGCGATTTCATTGAAGATAAAAAAGTTGTTTCGCCAATTGAATCGGTAGTTAAAAAGGATCTTAAAGAACAAACTTTAAAAGTTCTTTCAACTCTAGCTATCAGGGAAGAAAAAGTTCTTCGTAAGAGGTTTGGTATCGGACTTGATTCCGAACACACATTAGAAGAAGTCGGACAGGACTTTTCTGTGACTCGAGAAAGAATACGGCAAATAGAGGCTAAAGCCTTGCGTAAACTGCGGCATCCTAGCAGAAGCAAAAAACTCAAAAGCTTTTTAGAGGGCTGATAGTATTGGGCCTATAGCTCAGTTGGTAGAGCTCCCGGCTCATAACCGGATGGTCAGAGGTTCGAATCCTCTTGGGCCCACCAAATGATAAAGGGCTTGCAGAGTCGCCTGTGAGCCCTTGCCAAAAACTTATTTAAACCTTCTTCGGGCTTAATAAGTCAGTTTTTATTTTTAGATTTTAAGTTTCCGGGAAGTTTATTGCTAAATAATTAAGGCACAACTCAAAAAATATTTCTTTATTTTAATATATATTTAATAATAGTTTTATTGCTACATAAAGTCATGTCTCTACTTAATCTTGTGTATCTATTTACAAACAGATTTATAAGTTTTCAGGAAGGTAACAAATGAAGTCTTTGGCTGCAATCACCCTAAATGATATCGATACCATAAAAATAGCTTTAAATGACTCTATATCGGATATAAATAGTGAACTTAAAGAACAAACTGGAGAAAAAAAGCGTGTTGAACTTGCAGACTATAAAGATAAATACTCAAAGGTATACAATAAGCTTCGTCAAAACCCTTCGATTTACTCTCTCAGTCAAACAGAGCTTGATATAACAGCCGGCGGCCTAAATGATGCAATTGAATTAATGGAAGAAATTTTAAGCTCCGGTGAACTCGACGACCAAGACAAGGAAGAAACCCTTCAAGTCAGAAATGAATGCAATCGTTTAGTCGAGCTTTTGGCCGATTAATATTTAATTTCAAAAAACTAAATATGACTACATTGATAATAAAACCAATTTTCGTTAATAGCCATAGCTCAACATCCAGCCTATAAGTTCCAATACCAGTTGTCATACTTAACATTCAAGCTTTGGTACTACCTTGCTTTAGATTTAATTCATTTTTATACATAAACGATGAATGAATAGTATTCCCTTAAAGAAGGAAACTGCTGTAAAAGCTAAAATTAAAACAATAACCATCGAAGGAATAAATTAAATCACACTTTCATTTAAGCTCTCCCTGTTTAATAATAAACCCAGATTGTGAAATACCTAAATATAATAATAATTCGCTAAAGCCAATCACAAGCCCAATGAGTACTATCAACAATAGCACTACTTGACAAAATACAACTAAAACTTCCTTGCTAGACTTTGCCTCTTTCCACCAACTAATAACTATCGTTAAGACAAAAACAATAACCCCTGAAACCAAATAATATCTAGGTGACATAGGTTAGCTTTCCATATTTTTTTGGCATAATCAAAAGATTATAGAACGTCAATTCATTTGGATGTCGAAAGGCATCAATCCCTATTACGATTTCCGGCTGTGCTTTAATTGCTTCCTCCTTATATGTGCCTAATACTCTGTCCCAAATAGAAAGATTGAATCCATAGTTTGAATTTGTTTCGCTGACTTCGATGGAATGGTGAATACGGTGCATATCAGGCGTCACGATTAATTTTCTACATAAAAAATCTAATCTAGCCGGCAATGCTATGTTGGAGTGGGAGAAAAGAGCCATACCATTAAGAATTGTCTCGAAAACCAGCACAGCAATCGGGATAGGACCTAGAATATAAATGATTACTATCTTATAGAGCATAGATGCGAGAATCTCTATCGGATGAAAACGCAAACCAGAGGAAACGTCTAGATCCAGGTCCGAATGATGTACTACATGAAACCTCCAAAACAAAGGTACCTTGTGAACGACCATATGTTGAAGATAAATTGCAAAGTCTAAAATAATCACAACCAATAAAAATTCTAGTTCATATGGCCAATCTAACATATTAAATAGACCCCAACCTTTACTCTCAGCAACCTCAGCCGCACCTACAGCGGCACCACCAATAAATATAAATTTAATGAGCAATGTATTTAAGCCAGATAAACCTAGGTGCATTCCTAAACGACGCGGTTTTGAGTCTACTGTCGGGTGTCTGGCAATAAACGACTCGAGAATCAGCATTAACGCAAAAACTGAAATAAAAATCAAAAACCTATAGGTGTTACCATCCATTCCAGTTAGCCCCGATTAAAAGTAGAAAACAAAGTACCCTTTCTTATGAAATTCATCTTGCTCTTTGCTTTATACGTCTTCTTCTCTCCGCATCTTCTCGCCGCATAAGAATAATACAGGCCTCTAGTATTAGCCCCAAAAACCAAAGAGTTGTAAATGCAATAGTCCACAAAAATATAATATTAAACCAATATTGGTTTGGACTATAATCACGAGATATGTGGATTAAAGCTTTGATTCTTTCTTTCTCTGCCTCCGAAGATTTAAGGTATGTTTGGTAAAATGGATGCTTTTGGGATAACGCAAACTCTTCCAACTCCTCACGTGGAAGTCTTATAAACTTAGCAACATCCATAATATTTTGTTTAAAAAAGGACCTCATTTTTCGCATTTCTGTAGAATCTGGCGGATTTGCAGAACAGTACCAAAAGGTTATCGCTATAGAGGAAATTAAAGATAACCAAAATGAAATACGACGATTAAGAACTTCTTTTTGATTGTCACGAAGTTCTTCCGTTTGTTCCAAACTGTCTCCCATTAACCTTCCTCCAACAAAACCAGATTTAAAAATATTTAACTTCTAAAATACAAAAATAATTCTATGAGCTTATTATACCTTGCGTTTTGATATTAACCAATAAACATAACCATTGAAAATTGGATCAATAGATGGGTTTAACGTGTTACTTATATACTCATATAAAACCACAAACATTAATATTCAATTAATTATTTATTAAGTACTCTTAATTTAAAAAATAAAACCATT
>CAJJDL010000218.1 GCA_905182935.1 uncultured Nitrospinaceae bacterium
CCACTCAACCTGAGGGTTCTTTATCCCTGGCTTTTGACGTACATTTGTTTTATTTTTTTTTATAACTGCACACATGTATTTTTGAGTAGTGAGTGACTGATGAACCCAGTAGGTGTCTTTGTCTAAATCCTTTACTCTAATCCAATTTCCTTCTCTCCCAATTTGTTTGAAGGGCATATATTTTAGTACGCTCCATAGTTTTTTATAATTTTTCCCTGGTCCCTCCCGAAGGTTTGCTTTTTTGCTTTTTATGCAAAGAGCCTCTGCGGTCATGCTTTGTAGTAAAAATGCAATAAGAGCGAAGATGAAAAAAATGGCGGGGAGAAAAAAAAATCTTTCGTTTTGTGGGGCTGTGACGCAAAAAAACATAATAAGCTTGTATGGTTTTTATTTTTTAATGTGTAGTCTAGCTTTAAACTAGAGTAGATATTTTTTTGATATTCAGCTTTGAGGTCGCAAAGGTTTTATTATTACTTGAGATAGTATTCTTAAACAAGCTATCCCTCTGACTCGATCAGCATACCTTATAAATCTATGGTTTTCATCACTGTTGCCCAGTTATTTTTAATTTTTTGGGTAGTAATTTACCTTACTATAAATATGATCTATCTTGTCAGGCTCTATCCGGCCAAAGAGCGGTCTATTTTATATCCCTATCTTTCGGTGTGCATTCCGGCTCGAAATGAAGAGAGAGATATTAAAAATTGCTTAGAATCACTGCTAAATCAGGATTATCCCGCATTTGAGGTAATTGTTGTAGATGATAACTCTTCGGATACTACAGCAAGCATTATTTCTTCAATGAAATCGCAGTATTCAAATTTGGTTTTAATATCTGGAAAATCATTAGCACCTGGGTGGTTGGGTAAACCTTATGCTCTTTACCAAGCTTTTCAGGTATCTCGTGGAGACTACTTATTATTTACTGATGCTGATCTTGTGTATCAAAGATACGCCTTAAAAACTGCCATGAATAAGGTGATTGACGAAAAACTTGATTTGCTGACACTCATGCCAGCATCAATATTTGGCTCGTTCTGGGAAAGAGCTATTCAACCTGTAATATTTGGTTTTATTGCAGCATTAACTAATTTTAGAAAAGTTAACAGTCCTGCTTCCCAGAGTGCTATGGGATTCGGAGCTTTTTTATTGTTTAAAAAGGAAGCCTATCTAAAAATTGGAGGACATATTTCCGTACAAAATGAAATACTCGAAGACGTAATGATCGCAAAGATTTCTAAGCGCAATGGGCTTAATATGTTAGTCGCTGATGGTAAATTGTTATTTTCTATTCGCATGTATCATTCGATAAAAGAAATCTGGGTTGGTTGGCGTAAAAATATATTTTTGGCTATGAAAGGTTCCATAATCAGGACAATTTTCTATGTGGTAATGATTCTTTGCTTTGTTGTAACCCCTTATATTATTGTTATAGTAAATTTTTTGGTAGGTGGGGTTACGTGGATATGTATTTCATTGATAGGGCTTATTTTGTGTTTGATTACAGGTTGCGGTTTATGTCATGAACTGGGGCTTAAAAAACACAACGTTTTTCTTTTTCCTCTAGGGGCTATTGCAATGGTAGTGATCATGTTTAATTCGATGGTGCAAGTTGTTTTTTTTGGACGTGCTGAATGGCGTGGAAGAATCTACAAACAATAGTTGCTTTAAAGGTATATTTGAGTTTAGGTCAGTTTTATTCTAGAGGTGTTCTCGTGACTAAGTATGATTTTGGTTGCTGATAGGTTCGTGTTCTGTCAAAATTTTATAAAAATATTTTTTAATAATAACACTTTACTCATTTTTTGCTTTCTGCCAATAACGTTCCATTTCTTCTAGTGAGGTTTCCTTGAGTGTTTGGCCATTCTTTTTAATTTCCTGTTCAATGAATCGAAAACGTTTCGAGAACTTACTGTTTGTAGATCGAAGTGCCTCCTCGGCATCAACCTTGACAAATTTGGCTATGTTTACCAGTGTAAAAAGAATGTCGCCAACTTCACTTTGAACTTCGTTGTTCTTTTTACTTAGTACTGCTTCTTTGAATTCTGAAACTTCTTCGTCTAATTTTTTAAAGACATCACTTATTTTGTCCCAGTCAAACCCTTCTTTGGCAGCTTTCTTTTGAATCTTTTGCGCTCGAATTAGGCTGGGAAGGTTCTTTGGAATACTGTCTAATATGGAGTTTTGGTTTGTTTGGTTCTTCTCTTTTTTTTTATTTCTTCCCATTGTTCTATTACTTGGACTGGCGTGTTTAGTTGGACTTTTTTAAATATGTGTGGATGGCGTCGAACCATTTTTTCATTCAAATTATTTAATACATCTTTAATATCAAATTCACCATTAAGACTAGAAAGCTTAGAATGGAATAATATTTGATAGAGCAAATCACCTAGTTCATCTGTGATTTTTTCTGGGTCGTTTTCATCTAAGGCTTCCAATACTTCATAGGTTTCTTCTACAAGGTATGGTTTGAGAGACTCGCGAGTTTGCACTTTATCCCACGGACAACCGTTATCTCCCATAAGGGTATTGAGAGTTTCTATTAGCTTGTTAAATGAATTAGAAGTGTCATCCATTGAAAACGGTCCTTTAGTTGTAAAATTATTTAGATTTTTCTATCATTTTTTTATAGATGCTAAATTCTTTTCTTGCTTCTTCTTTTCGCCCTTGCAAATAATGTATTTCTCCAATAAGTTTGTGCGCGCGTGACAGCGTGGGCATGTCTATCAAAGCCTTTTTGAGATA
>CAJJDL010000219.1 GCA_905182935.1 uncultured Nitrospinaceae bacterium
GGGGATTCGGTAAACGTGGCTACTTTAGCCGACGAATCAACGGTAAAATTGTACGCATGTGGGATTTTACAAATGAACAATATGAGGCACTTATAAATCTTTGCATTGGGATTAATAAAATACTACCCAAAGTTAGCCTGAGAGTCCCCTACGATAAGAAAAATAAACGGACCCCTCTTGATAGGATAAGTAATTATTCAACTTTTAAAGGTATTCTTGGTCATGCTCATGTTCAAAGAGGTGCCATCGAGGGCGTTTCATGTAAATATGACCCGGGCTCGGCATTCAACTGGTTGCGCCTGCGCCGAGCTTTGGAAAAAGAAATATCAACCCCATTTTTTTAGATTCATACCATCATCCTATGCCTTAAAAATGCAGTTGACCTAACTGCCCATACTAAGGTAAATTTGAAGGTATTAGCCGCTAACTATGGTTATGAGCTCCCTCGACTTTAAAGCCCACTCTCTTCTTAATTTTTTCTTACAGATTTTTTATGAAACCCTTTCGTAGCTTTGCGTAAAAAAAACCAACAAAAAGAAATAAAACATTAATACGTTATTAAAGGTCAATTATGAATAATAAAAATAATTCTATTTTCAGAGATGAACTTCCTGGAGAGAAAAAAAGCATCATAAATCTTTTAATGACTGGTCATATAGTAACCATATCTTGTTTGGGCTATATGGCATTTTTTCTTTTCATCCAATTGGGCCAAGTTACCCGAATTGTTAACACCATTGACGCTAATAATATGTCAACTGAACAGATCAATCTACTTAAGGAAAGAGTTACGAGAAGTGTCGGACAATGGCAAAAAGAAATGATTGGACTAGCTATTTTCGGTTCGATCGTATCGATTATTGGTGGTATTTACACAATCAATATGGTCATTCGTCCACTAAACAATCTTATTAAATTTGCAGAAAAGGAAGGGAAGTCAGAGCCTCTCCCTGAGGTTAAATCAAACACTGAAATCAAGCAACTTGCTACAGCTATAACCGGACTGATCAAGAAACTTGAAGAGGCTACACCTCAAACTAAAAAAATAATTTAAAATTGGAGAAGGTGCCCTCATGAATAGATATATTTTTTAGCAGATTGAATTAGAAGTCTATAAAAAAATTTGATACCCCCTGTAACTGTTGATTAAACTCAAGATCATCTCGGGAAACTCCAATTTCCTCAAGCATCTTTAAATAGTAAAAGTAATTCATTTTTTCCTTCAAAAGTTGCATGGCTTTAAGGGCAGTTTTATTTTTATTTGTATCAGGAAAAAGAGACTTACAATATTCAGGGATCAACCAAGAAGTATTTTTTGGCCGATCTAAAACAGAATCAACTCTCGATAATTCCAGCACATTCTTTCTTCGCTGGCCATCTATTTGCTCTAATTTAAGATATTTTATACATTTGTTTCGCAGAATCATTTTTTTTTGCCAAGGTTCTGATTCCTGCCATTCTTCAGCATGATGATTTTTATTTTTTATGGGCTTGGCAATTAAAGTCTGTAATGCTAGTTCATGTCTAGATTTTCTTTCAATATCGGCCTGCTCTCTATTTTTTTGCTGCTCCTCAAAACTCGCATCACGAAATGTTTTATCCTCTTCTAGCTTCTTCTGCTGTTTTCTGTAATGTAAATCAACCACCTCCCTTGGGGTCATTGCATTTAATTCTTCGTAAAGTTTTTGTGCCGTTCCAAAACCAATAACAGACTTGGCTTCTACCATCATTAAGTTATATTTTTCCTGATCTTTTTCTCTGAGTTTATCAAGGGTGGGTTGAAACTGTTGCAAAACATAATATGCTCCACCAAATAAAACTAAAACCAATACTATTACTATTTTAATGACAACTTTCATGATCAATCAAACTATTTCGGCACGAATCGGAACATGCAAATTGAAAAATTAATTTTTTCTGCTGGGTAATAAATATTCAACAAAATATTAAAGGTGCTCGAAGTCTATTTTAGAAGCCCTTGTAAGCTTATCGGATTTTTCAGGTAGGAGTTTATTTCTTGGTACATTAAATAGTTCCATCATTGATACTAGAAAGTAGAAACTCAATGTTTGAAATGGCGAATGGAGGTAAAAACCATCGATATGCCGTGTTCATCTGCGGCTGCTATAACCTCTTCATCTCTGATGGATCCACCCGGTTGTATAATTGCTGAAATACCACTTTTTGCAGCTGTATCGATAGAATCACGAAAAGGAAAAAATGCGTCGGAAGCCATGACGCAACCTTCAAGTGGTTGGTTTGACTTTTCCACGGCTAATCGCGCAGAGTCAACTCGACTCATCTGCCCGGCTCCAATGCCTAAAGCTTCTCCATTACAAGCATAAACAATTGCGTTTGACTTGACATGTTTTGCCACCACCCAAGCAAATAAAAGATCTTCCATTTCTCTCTCACCAGGTTTATTTTTGGTAACTACCTTAAGAAGATCAGGATCATACAAAATAATATCCTTATCCTGAACTAACAGCCCACCACTAATTCTCTTTAAATCAAGAACTCGCTGTTTATCTCTTGGTCTTTCTTCCGGCATTTTCATGATACGAATATTTTTTTTACCAGCAAACAGTTTCAATGCCTCACTTTCATAATCAGGTGCTATTACTGCTTCAACAAAATTTTTTAAAATTTCTTCCGCTGTATCGACTCCTACTTTCCGATTAAACCCAATAATCCCTCCAAATGCAGAGATAGGGTCCGTCTCTCGCGCCTTGATAAATGTCTCTAGTTGATTATCTCCAATAGCAACACCACTTGGGTTGGTATGTTTAATGACAACCGCCGAACCAGTATCAAAATCTGTTGCTAATTGCCAAGCCGCCTCCAAATCAATAATGTTATTAAACGAAAGTTCTTTTCCTTGAATTTTTTCGGCTGATACAACATCTTGCAAACTTGCATCCGGATCACGGTAAAAAGCTGCCGACTGATGAGGGTTTTCTCCGTACCTTAGTGATTGGATTTTTTCAAAAGGAAGTTGGAATATCGGAGCAAAGTCTTCTTTATCCTCTAATTGATCCGACAAATACCTAGAAATCAAAGAATCATACTTTGCTGTATGACTGTAAGCATCTCGGCTTAAGCGCATGCGAGTTTTTTGAGTAACAGATCCCTCGTTATTCTCTATTTCACTTAAGATAGTTGCATAGTCTTTTGAATTTACTATAACGACCACATCATTAAAGTTTTTGGCTGCAGAACGAATCATGGCTGGGCCACCAATATCTATATTCTCAATGGCATCGGTAATTGTACAGTTACCCCTAGCAATTGTACTTTCAAACGGATATAAATTTATGACTACCAAATCAATGGGAGCTATATCATGCTCCTCCATTGACTGCATATGGTCCTTGACATCACGCCTACCTAAAATACCGCCATGTATTTTCGGGTGAAGAGTCTTAATGCGACCATCCATCATTTCTGGAAATCCCGTATAGTCAGAAACCTGCTTTACTGGAATTCCATGCTCAGCTAATAACCTGGATGTTCCTCCTGTAGAAAGAATTTCTACACCAAAAGCATGGAGTTTCTTAGCAAATTCCAACACATTCGTCTTATCTGAAACACTTATCAATGCTCTTTTAACAGATTTCATCTAGTAAGAAATTAAGGTTTATATTTTCGAGGGGGGGTCTTCTTTATCAAAAAACTAGGCGTAATTAAATCGATAATTTTTAGCATCCATACCGGAAAGGTACCTATAGATTCCATTACGGCAGGATCTTTTTTTTTTGAATTCTGCTGCACACCGTCACTGGTTTTGTTTTCTTCCATTTACCTTCTACTATTCATAAATCAAAAATAATTTTACAACTTCGATTGGTGAAAGAGAAATACTACACCTTTTCATGATTTTATAAAATAAAAATAACGATAAAACTCATTATAGTTATTTTAACTAGCTAACAATCAAGAGTTTTGTTTCATGATACAAAGTCCATGGGTGAATCTCCAATCAATTTTTCCTTTTAAATCAATACGTCCAAATTCTTGCTGTATACGCAAAATACTATCATTCAGTAATGATCTAAGAAAAATTCGGTCCGTTTCGATCCAAGCTAGAGGCAATTTAAGAAGCTCTTGATAAAAAGACTCAACCAAAGTATTGTCACATTGTCTCACTTCTTCATTAAAAATTCCTGGAAGAAATATAATTTCCAAAAAGCTTTTTGCAGCTGGCTCAGATAGTGGTTCGCAGGAAATTTTCTTAAAAAGAATATAGTGCGCAAAAGCCATTGTAGTCCAAACAGTTAAATCTACAGATTCATGCTTTTCGGGCACGTCACATGTTTCCAAATACTGCCTCATAAGCTGCGTTTCTAAACCAAAGCCTTGGCGAGCGAATCTAAGGTTGAACGACCATTGGTCAAGAAAAAATTCAGCCTTTCTCACCTCTTGAATTGATACAAAGTGCCTCCAACTCAAAGATTCTTTATCACCATCAATCTCCGCAACCCTTGGGAAACGATCCAGAAGTGCCGCCAATAGATCTTTATGAGTTTCTGCAAACATCCATTCAAGATAGTTCCCATTATTTTTGATAAAGCTTTCAGCTTTCCACTTCAAGTTCATCAACTGCTGATAGCCCGTCTGAAATAACGGGAGCATCTGTGTGTGATTAAGTAGTTTGGCTCCCTTTTCTAATTCACCGGAAGCCCCTAGCTCCAAGCCAATATTCACATAGCCCATCACTTTTTTTAAAGATTCATTGCGCATTTCCAAATTAGACGATTCCATCTGATCAGCCACCATAATTTTATTTGCTAGATAAATCATTTCCCAACAAATCGTATTCAAACGATACGAATTACCCAAGTGTGAAATCACGTCTTTTAGAAATGGAACCAACCCTATCTGCAAAAGTGGGTAAGTCGGAGCAATATTAAATTCCCCGGGATAAGTAAAGTCTTCTAGTTCGGGAGTAGGCATTGTTAATGCTTCTGAACTAGGATAACTGTAAACGCCCATAGCCTCCCTAAAGTCGGGAATACCTCGCTCAGCTGTTCGCGTAAGACGCCATCTATATGCTTTTTCGATCGTCTGGGTTATGGGATACCAAATCACTGCTTCAAGAATAGACGAGTACAGCGCCTGATCTTCATCTCGTAACATGGTTATCAGCCTTCTTATGGCTCCATGCTCTTTCATCTTAAAATAAATATCGTAAACTCCATCTATATTTAAATGCGGCATATCTTCTATGCCTTCATATGAATTAGTCATTTCATCATCTTTGTATACTTTGATTAGCGATTGAAATAAAACCACCTTTTGTTCGAACTCTTCGTTCTGCAACCACTCCAAAATACTAGAATCCTCGCATGCACCTAAAATTTCTATCCACTCCAAAGCACATTCTGGAACAAAGCGGTCCCGTTGCCACCACTCTAAATCAAAACTATATTGCAGCTGATCTTGAGACATCATTTCAATGACAGGGAGCGATTCAGCAAGTCCCGTTTCTTTGATCATTTGATAAAGTTCTTCTGGAGGTAGCCCTCTAATAACTGCCTGAGCATTTTTAGATAGGTTTATGAAACCCTGCATGCTTGATCCTCGTAATTGCATCGCACAACGGATCTGATCCTCTAAAGATAGTTTTTCGAGGACACTTTCCACTTTATTTGGATGTTCTCTAATCCATTCAATAGGGAAAGGGACTACACTATCTGAATACTTATTTAAAAACTCGTTCATTTTTTTCACACCAACAAATAATTTATTAAAAATAATACCACGATCATCAATTTTTATACCACTCTTGCAAATTAACATTAAAT
>CAJJDL010000220.1 GCA_905182935.1 uncultured Nitrospinaceae bacterium
GGTTTACAAATCAGTAGTGCAACCCGGAAAATTAATTAACGAATCTTATAAGGCAGAACCAACTACGCTATTTGGAGTTGCAAAAAAAACCGCAGAAGATCTCATTCGACTTTCTGGTTTTGAGTACGTTATCATGCGTATCGCTAATATCTACGGCCCAGGTTGCCACCCCGAGTACAACTCGGTCATTGCTACATTCTGCCACAAATCAGCGAATGGAAAACCTCTTATGATTGATGGCAATGGCCATCAATCAAGAGACTTTATATATATAGAAGATGTGATCAAAGCATTAGTGTTGGCAGGAACAAAAAATAATAAACCAGCTTTTGAAATATACAATATTGGAACAAGCCAAACAACTTCCTTACGCCAAGTAATCCAAAATATTAAAGCTTCAGGCGTAGAAGTAAAAGAAACCTACACTTCTAAAGTAAGTGTCGGACAAAATTCTTTTTCTTTAGATTCTTCGCTCTTTAAGAAACACTTTGAATGGAATCCTAAAACTAAGCTCTGTAAAGGCATTGAGAATACTTTAGCCTGGTTTCAAGAAAGTGTTACCTCATGAAAAATATTAGAATAGAAAATCTTGATTGCAAATCAGATGAACGAGGCTGGCTAATAGAAGTTTTGGGAGGAAAAGCTCTGGAAGTTCCCCACGAGTTTGGTCAGATTCACGTCTCAGTTGCCTATCCTGGGAAAATACGTGGCAACCATTACCACACTCGTAAACTGGAATGGTTTTGCGTTCCCAAGGGAAAGGGTCTTTTGAAGCTAAAAGATTTAAAAACAGGAGAAGAAAAAGAAATACTTATGGGCGAGGATGCTCTTCGAACCGTGCAGATCACTCCTGGTATCATTCACGCCATAAAAAATATTGGAGATACCGATATGGTACTTATAGTCTACGCTAATGAATCTTTTAATGCTGACGATCCAGACACCTTCTATCAACAAATTTTAGTTTAGTAATACGCTACAATTTAAAACACATTTATGTCCATTAGATAATTATTACCATGTAACATTTTCATAAATTATCGACGGTGGCTACGCATAAAAAAATTTAAGCAAAATAAACACGACTACAGACAATCAGTTTTTTATACTTGGAAAAATAATCGTTGAAAAAAGTTACCGCCATTATAGTTAACTGGAATGATGAAAATGTAATCGGGGAGTGTATTCAATCTCTTTTGGATCAAGACAAAACTGAAATTGATATTGATATTATCGTAAGCGATAACAGATCTAACGACGGATCAGTCGACTCCATCCGAAAGAACTTCCCATCGATTCATATTATTGAAAATGAAAAAAATTTGGGCTTTGGCTCTGCGGTTAATAGAGGTTTATCTGTAGCCAGAGGTGAGTACCTCATTTTCCTAAATAGTGACCTTGTACTCGACTCAAAATGTATCGGAGAACTGACAAAATTTTTGGACTCTGATTCGAGCGTCGGAGGAGTTGTCCCAAAAATTTTACATGTTGACCAACGAGATACCATTAATTCTCTAGGTGTATTGATTAACTATACTGGTATCGCTTACCCCAATCTCATTGGCCAAAAAGACCCTAAACAAATAGAACCTTTTGAGACTGCATGTGGTGGAATTTTCATGCTAAAGAAAGAAGTCTACGAAGTAGTCGGTGGATTTGACGAAAATTTGTTTCTTTACCATGAGGACCATGACTTATCTTGGCGAATTCGATTGGCCGGTTGGAAACTGCTAGTAAACCCAAAGGCTACTATGTACCATCACTACAATTTTAATAAGGGGGTAAAAAAAATTTATTCCTCTGAAAAAAATCGCCTCTATATTTTATTAAAAAATATGGAGTACAAAACGCTAATACTTATTTTCCCTGCCCTAATTCTTGTTGAGCTTTCTCAGTGCTTCCACGCAGCTACTAACGGATGGTTTATTCTTAAAATAAAAAGTTACCTAGAAATCATAAAACTTTTACCCATTATTGCAGAAAAAAAAAGAGGCCTAAAATCTGCACGAAAAATATCCGACAAAAAAATCACCCATATCTACCAGGGATCGCTCTCAGTAAGTGGGGTGAAGAATCCACTACTTACCCACTTACTTAGTCCGATACTGAATATATATTGGAAATTGATACAACACTTAATTTAAACCCTCCACTAATTAAACAAAAACCATACAATCACCCTGTTTAATTACAAATCTTTTTCTAGTAATATTTTAAAATCTTAATTAACCCCGATTACTTTTTCGTAAATTTTAAACATCTCTGCCGCATTTCGTTCTTGGGTAAATTTCTCGGCTAATAAACGAGCTGAATGACCCATCTTCTGTCTAATTTTAGAGTCCATCAAATAATCTATGGCCTTGGCAATAGCTTTAGAGTCTGATGGTTCAGCCAAAATAAGTCCTTCTTTTTTTGGTGTAATTATTTCTGCAGCACCACAGTTGCGAGTCGTAATTATTGGGAGACCAGAAGCCAACGCTTCCAAATTGGCGTTTCCAAAAGGCTCGTAAATTGATGGCAAAGCAAAAATATCTGCAGCTGCATATAGTTTTTCGATTTCATCAATTGGGTCGAGATGAATTATTTTCCCCTGATTTTCTTTAGAAGCAAAGCTTAAATATTTTTTCCATTTACCCTTACCGACAAGGACTAGCTTCCAGTTTTTTTGTTTCAAATACTGAGTAGACTTTATTAGATACTTCAGACCCTTTCGTTCGAATCCAGACCCCACAAATAAAATCATCACCTCTTCATCAGAAACTCTAAACCGTTTACGCACCTCAATTCGAAAACGTTTTTTATTATCCGGATGAAATCTATCCAGTCTAACTCCATTGTAGACCACCTCTATTCTGGCTTCGGGAAGTTGGTAATGCTTTAATATATCGCGCTTGACCATTTCAGAAATAGCTATAATTTTTTTACACTGCCCACCTTCAAAAATAATTTTCTCCAGCTTTAAAATTAAT
>CAJJDL010000221.1 GCA_905182935.1 uncultured Nitrospinaceae bacterium
CAAAATCATCCATTAGAACTACTTCCTTCGCTCAACCTGAATTCATCAAATCTTTTGATGCTATTGCAGATTACCTTTATGAAAGACACACAGTATTACGCTAATCCGATTTAAAACACTCGCCTTCACTTAATAACAAAGTTTACTTTTATTCATGATTACTAGTGTCCTCAATTTAGAACCTACCTTTACAATTAATACAATAAAAAAAAATCCCCTCTCAAAAAAAACCGAAAGGGGATCCACGTTAACTTTAAGTTAAAATTAACCAACAAAAGAACATTTACTTGCTGCGGTGCGTGTATCCATATTCTTTCCACGGAAAGTATGATCATCAATCTCAGCAGCACATCCAATCATTCGACCAAACAAAAATGTCGCAAAACTTGATGTTTCAATATCTCTCTCAGCCATTTTACCAGCTTTGTAATCACCCCAGACCATTTTGAGTAGAATAACCGCAATAACCGCATCAATATTCACACAATAAACGTTTTTGCTTACTTTGGCTTTAAACATTGAATTAACGATTGAGTGGTAATAATCTAGAAAAATATTGTTTATACCTTTTTCGGCAAACAGTTTGCGTACAAACTCTTCTCTTGGGTCAAAGTTGATATCTTTTCCCTTGAATATAGGGTGATTGATACATGGCACCTTTGCGTACTCTAAGTTACCCATTGCTTTTTGTTCAGATTTATAGTCTTTGTATTTCTTAGAGTAATCGAGTGCCATCGCATCAAGGTCAAGCCCATGGTTTTTATCATCTGCAGCTTTAAGGCTTGTATCTTTAAATTGCTCGATAAGGAATGCAGCCGCTTCATAACCATTCCCACCATGAGCAAACCCAGTATGTGTAAGAAATCCAATAAATGCTTTATTCACCTGCACGCGGTCAGGCATTTCTGGTCCATCCGCACTTACAGCTCCCTTCGATCCCTGCGCAGAAATAGTACCGGGTCCATTAGTTATGATCAACCCCAGAAGAACTTGGAACTCGAATAATTCATCGTCCGTCGGCTCTCGCCCCATAAGCGATAAAAATGCTGTCCGAGTAAAAGAAAAACCAGAAATAAGCTCCCCTAACTCGATTCCGCAGAAACTACCCTCCCCGTGTTTATCAGCAGAGGCAGCAACTCCTACGATGGTACTATATATACGAGAATACCATGGGAGCCTACCGATAGTGCCTTTTGTGATCTTCTTGGATTTCATTCCACTCCAACCAAGCGTTATCCAAATAGCGGCTATCATTGCATCGGTTGAGGGTTTACCTCCTTCTTGCTTGGAAAAATCAAGTAAAAATTTGATGAATACCGATTGAGTATCTTTGCTAAGGCAAGCGGCTAAGCTATCGCTTAACTTATCATCTGGACCAGCTAGAAAAGTGTCCTTGTTTGCTTTTGCAGTTTTTAACTGTTCATCATAATTAAAGCTATCCATAGCATTGTTAAGTTTTGAAAACTGAAACAGGTCCACCAAAATATTGGAAGCATCCATCGCGGACTCAACCATTTTTTTACCAACAATAGCAACTGCACCAGAGACTACTGTATTAGGTGAATTACCATTCTCACGAGAGGCTTCTGCTGCAGCTAGAGTAGCCTGGCCGCATTGGTTCACATGAGTGTTGAGGGCAATATTTGCAATCTTTTCACCGTACTCATTAGGATATTCACGGCAAAGAGCAAATACTAAATTGGCCTCAAATGTCTTCTTAGAAGCATCAAGAATAGAGGTTTGATGAATTTTCGAAACTCCCGTTTTTGGATCCATCATTGAAGCCCCACTCGTGTCCTTAAGAGTTTCTCTCCGATATTGGGCACCTACTTGTTTATCAAGAGCAGCAATCTGTTCATTATAAGGAGAAATGGCCTCAACAACCGGAACGTCTAATTCTTTTGGAAGGTTTAACCCCTGATTGTTACCAAACCAGCTTTTGAGAGAAAGACTGCCCTTTGGTGCAAAATCAGGATTTTTGCCATTTAACTTCATAACAGCCGTTAATGCTTCTGGAATATAAGCTATGTTAGTTACCAGCGCACCTTTTTTGGAGGCGACTGGATTCTCTGGTGTATAAATACTGTCCACACCAAAGTACTCCATAAACCACTTTTCCTTAGCAAGAGCATCATCACCCGAGCCTGCCAGTGATCCCGCATGACCGCACGCTTTACTCAGTTTTGCCTTCCACCTGCCAACTACACAAGCAACTATCGGCTTGTCCGTTTTAATATCTTTCTCATAATATCCCCCTGGCTCACTATACATAACAGCAGCCTCTGAGCGATCATCTCGATCTAAAGCATAAAGAAACTCCTTAGCCCCATATTGAATATAAACATCCTTGCCACTAGATACTGAAGTCGTCGTCCCCCAACCTGCTGTTGAAAGATAAACTGCAATCGTTGTTGTGAAATTTCCCGAATTAGAGAAAAGTGCAATTGAACCTTTGATTAGAGACTCTTCAGGAGCATTGCCACCCAATGCGCCACCAAGGCGAACATGGTTCCATGAATCAGCAAGCCCTAAACAGTTACCGCCAAAAAGGTCAACTCCATTAGTTTGACAAATAGCTCGCATGATACGCGAGTCTTTAACAGAAACTTTTTCTGTAAGAATGATAGCTTTTTTAAGCTCTGGATTTTCTCTTACCGCTTCAGCAATACCATCTTTTACGCCAGCAGGAGGTAAGTAAATAACTACCGTATTAAACTTATGTCCAGCAGCCATCCCTTCCCTAATGGAGTTATAAACCGGGATTTTACCATTCTTGGTTGTAAGAAATTTTCCTGATTTACCAGGGCCTGTTCCAAAAACAATATTTCCACCTGAATAATCATTGCTGACCGGGGTAACTCCAGAACTTTCCTTACCCAAAATATTAAGAACCACCACTCTGTCGTCCTTAGTAGCTAGTTCACTTAGCGAATTAACGCCAACGTAGTAAGGGAATTCCCCCACACCTTGCTTATCCATTTTTTATATCCTCCGATTCTGCTTTTAATAGATTTTAATTAAATTATTTGACATTCATTTTGGCTGCAATTTCTTTCTTGCCGCCACCCATCATCCATTTATTAATTGCCATGGCATAGTTGATCACCTCAGACATTGCGCTATCGTGTCCAAAAAACCGATAAGGAACTCCCAACGATTCTAAAACATCACGTAAATAAGCCATCCCGCGTATCACGTTAGGGCCTCCTCTTCCGACCACAACAAATAAAGGCTTGGGTCCATTTTTTTGAAAATAAGTTCTAAGTCCATCACCTATCGCTCTAAGAGTTTCAAAAATATCTGTATTATTAGCTTTACCTCCAATTATGAACAAAACATTTGATTGCTCTAACCAATGCTTGAAAGTGATGTTTGAAATTTCGTTCATCTTTTCGTAAGGAGGATTACCACCAAAGTCAGAGGAAATAGTCGCCGTTTCACCAAGTAATTCAGTAACCATGGCATTTGCCCCACCCCCAAAGGTAGGTGCCGTGATACTTCCCTTATCATTGATAACATATACATCACTCTGGCCTTGATAAGTCCGTAGCTGATTTATCTCTTGCTCAAACTCCGAGTTATCTTCTGCAAAAACATGGGAAGGAAGCTCCAGTCGTTTCCAAGCTGGATCATCTTGATCAAAAGCACATTTAAAATCACAAGCGACCGGAGCGTAACGGCCACCTTTACCAGGCATCATTCGTATGGGATTCAGCTCCAACATAATCATTCCATAGTTATTATAAAGGTCCCACAGTTTTGGAAGGTTCTGTACTAAAGAACTTATAATCTCAGACGGAGCACCTAGCTCAACTAAAGCATTTGAAACGTGAAAAGCTTTGAGTCCAGTTAAAGCATCAAATGGCACAACAGCAATTTTATCCTCAGGAAGCTCTTCAATGTCAACTCCACCATGATGGGTCAGCGTCATTATTGGAGATCTATAAACGGTGCTGTCAGAAATTGAAAAATAAACTTCGTGATCTGCGGGAACCGCTGCTTCGTAAGTAACACCCTCCGACTTAGCAGAAATATTTCCTATTTTATGCTCGGCAAAATAGAGCCGTTCTTTTTCTTTGAGGGCATCAGTAAAATTTTTTGCCCGTCCAATAAGCCCCGATTTACCCTTTTTACCAACTCCACCTTTAAACACTGGCTTAATAAAAATTTCGCCGTGTCTTTTAACCATATCTTTTATTTCATCGACGCTCAATTCTGGACCTCGAACCTCAGAATGAGGATATTCAACTAGGTCCAACAACTTCCTGCCCCAAAGCATGCCGGTGATTTGCATTTTTATCTCCCGCTTATCAATTGCTATTAAATATTAATAAAAAAACGACCCAAATAAAGTTCAAAAATCAAACCAATATATTTTAAATAATATTGAAATAAACCAGAAATGCCGATTTTAAATCAAAACTAGACACTGATTTATAAAATAAGAGGCTGTATTCTAGACAAATTGAGGTTTTTGTCAATATCTATAAGGGATGAAATTAAACCAATGTAAAAGGTATAAAATCTGCTTAACTTCAAGGTCTAGATGTATAAGTATCAATATTAATGAAAGTCAACGTAGGAAGGTACTAATGCAGTTGCCCTTTGGAATCACGAACTATAACAGAAGGATCTATGTATTTAATACTAGGGCACCCGGTAAGAATCATGGCCTTCTTTAGTTCGCTTCTTTTTTGATCAAGATAAAACTCTACGCCTTCCTGATTACCTCCAAATGCAGCTATACAAATAGGTCTTCCAATCATTACAGCATCAGCACCAAGTGCTAGCATTTTTAGAATATCTATTCCTTCCCTAACACCACCATCTACAAGAATTTTCACGCGCCCTGCTACTGCATTAACTACCTCAGGTAACACCTCTGCAGTTCCCGGCATTGTGTCCATAACTCGGCCACCATGATTGGAAACAACAATTGCGTCAGCTCCGGCTTCAATTGCAGCGAGAGCAGACTTCGCATTCATAATTCCTTTGAGAATAAAGGGAACAGAAAGGTGTGATTTTAATTCCCTTAGTTCTTCAATTGACTTGGGACCGACTGCCTGGCTTTTAAGCGCCATGGTCTTAAATGATATAGCATCTATATCAATCCCTACAGCAATGGCCCCGGCATCTTCGGCAGCTTTAAATCTTTTTATAATATCTAGATTAAAAGCACGAGGTTTAAAAATAGGGATACCAAAACCGCCTAGTTTCTTAATAACTTCAAGACCAATTAAATATTTATTTGGACTAGCACCATCACCAACCATTCCAATAGTTCCCATACCAATACATCCATTGAGTACCGCTAAAGCATATTCTTTTTCATCCATTCCACCACCAAGATTAGTTTCCATTCCCGTGATGGGAGCAGCAAGTATAGGAATCGAAAGTTTTTGACCAAATAAGTTTATCGACAAATCAGGGTCTTTAATATTGTGGATTGTGCGAAGGTTAACCTTATATCTTCCAAGAGCGTGAAGGTTTTCGGTGAAAGATGAGCCAGATCCAATTCCGCCAATACCAGGAACCTTACCGGCACATTCAACTCCATCACATACTATGCAAGCTTTGCAAGAGATATAAAATTTCTTTCGTGCGTTGTTACGTAAAACGTCCCAAGTCAATTCACTCGGCTCTCCAATTTTTATTTGGATAGTCTGTCGTGCTAGTTCATTAATTCGAATAGCTTCTTCACGTGTTTTGGCTACAGTGATAACATATCCTGTTTTACCCACATTACTTCGAAGTTCCTCAACAGAGTCACCGGCTTCTTTAAGAAAAATTATTTCTTTAACTCCTTTTATTTTTCGGGCATCATCGACGCCCTTAATCGATAAAATTTTTCCTGGGGTCGAAATAATTGCACGTTCAGCTGATACAAAGTCATGCTTTTGTTTAAGGTCAGCAGGTGTTTCCCCAAGCGCAATCTCAATAGCAGCCTTCATTAAATTTATTCCTGTTGCCAAGGGGTAGGTGTAAGTCGACATCCAACCACCACTCAACCTAGCGGCAATCTCGATGACTTTAGGTCCATCTTTCGTAAGCTTGATATCTCCTTTAGCCGCTCCAATATCAATTCCAAGGGCCTTTATAGCAGAACAAAATAATTCGGTAGCTAGACCTAGCTTTTCCTGCGGTTGGTTTGAAGGAAGTGTATGCCCTACTTCCACAAAATATGGTGCACGTTGAATTATTCGATCTCCAATACCGGTCACTTGGATATGACCATTAAATATCAAAGCATCTAAACTGAGCTCAGGGCCATCCATATATTCTTCAACAACTAACTTCCCACTTATTGAAGCTTCTTTAGCTTCTCTAAAAGCTAAAGAAGCCTCATGACGTTCATTAATCAATTTAACTCCGCGTGCCCCCATATTGTCACAAGGTTTAATGACGAGAGGAAGCGGCATCTCCTTGAACGCATTCTCAAGGTCGTCCATAGTCCAAACAGGACAAAAGCGAGGGACAGCAACACCCATTTTATGCAACCTTCGTCGCATCTTGATTTTATCTGTTGAACGCTCTGCTACCTCGAAAGGAATGCCTGGTAAGTTTAATGCATTTGCGACTGCCGCTACCGTTTGAGAGGCATCTGTACCAACTGTCATAACTCCATCAAGTGGGCAGGACTCGTGAAATTGTTTAGCAGCGTTAACAGTTAAATTAATATTGCGAGTACTAACTTCAATAGGATAGTCAGCCATCAGCATCCCTTCCGCCTCACGGTTATAATCCGTAACAACCACTTTAAGCCCCATGGACTTGGCTACCTTAATAGCAGGAACTTGAAATATTCCACCTCCAATGATCAATAAGTATTTAGGTTGCTTATTAGTCATAGTATTATTTTGTCAAATAACCTTATAAATAGCTTATTATTCATAGACATTCTTGAGCCGGACTCAGAAATAAATTTTAGTACTCTACTTTATCGACAGATCACAAGCTCCGCATAAATAGCCATTCACGCTAGCATTTCATATTGCTATAAAAACTCAGCTATTTAGGTATTTTTTGAGGAACTAACTTTAATTAATTTTACAATATTCTAGTGCAATAATAAGCCTTTGCAATACCTTTAAAAAACCTTATATAGTGCATTTAATGGCAGAGATAACCGAAAAGAACAACCCCGTTTCACGCGAAGGCTTAACCCTAACCAAAATTCTATACTTTATATTAATGCCCTTTCGCCCCAATCTTTTAAAGCCATACATGGCATTTGATCATTTCACAGAAGTTCCAATTGAACAATTAAAATTAAGTGGTATCCAAGGCGTATTAATTGATGCCGATGGAACACTGGGTCCGCATCACTCTCGTATTTTTTCTCGTGAAGTTGTTGAACATGTTAACAAAATGGTCACCAGCGGACTCAAGGTCGCCATCTATACCAACGCTTTTGAAAATAGGTTTCAACAATTCACAGATATTAATGTAGTAACTGGCGTCCCACCAAAACCAGATAGGCAGGGCTTTAAAGAAGCAATGGAAATCTTTCTTGGTCTAAAAAACCCAAGTGAAATTTGTATGATTGGAGATAATTTTATTACTGACGGAGGGGCACGTTTAGCGGGAATGCAATTCATCCATATACACCCAATTAAAGGAGATGAATCTTTTATCCATTCATTTACCCGGAAACTAGCATTCCAATATGCTCGTTTTTACTTCCCCCGTTCCTTCCCTTAAGGCTCAATAAAAGCATAACCAATTGGTTTGTCATGAGATTCTTTCTAATAAACAGAGTCCCATTAAAATAATGTTTACATATTGTACAAATATGAGAATAATAGCGATTTCATGTAATTTACATTAAAATACCTAGGATTTATGTATGACTTCGGAAAAAGTTAGAACATATTGCGAAGAAGCTTTAATTATCTCTGAACTGCATGGAGTGGAGAATGGATTGGCGTTCCTCATTGGCGAAAAATTCAGCCTAGTCTTCTATCAGTTGAAAACAGAACGAAATAAGCTTAAATTTCTATATCCAGATAGTAGATCAGGCAATCAAAGCAACCTACTTCTAAAGGACAATAGGGCTCTCCAGTTGAGTTATACACTCACTATTAATGAAAACTATAGAGATATCTTCGAACAAGTTGACCTCCTCGAAGAAGTCCTTGACCACTTTATTGACGAGATTAAAGAATTCTTCTCGCTTGAAGATATTCATCATTACCTTAGGTCTTTCCCGAGGTTAGCTTTCAAGGAAAGCTCTTCTTCTGAGGACGACGATTCTTTAAATAAAAACTCTGTAATGACAGCGCAAGATATTTTTTCTGAAGTGGAGGATATTTTATTTGTTGACGAAATGCATCATTTATTCGTCTAATGAGTCAATGAATGAATCAAATGACAATCAAACCAAACAAAATTTTTCTCAGAAAAACTCTCCTATCAAACCGATTCTCAAGGATAGTACTAGAAGGGTTATAGCATTTATAATTCTTTGCTCATCTTCAGTACTTATTTTATTCACTGGGCCTGAATTTTCATTTGGCTTGCAAGTTATTCTATCCTGCATCCTGCTATTTTTTCTTTTTTGGCTAGCGACCTAAAAACATAAAAGATTATAAGTTGATTGACAAGAAAACACCCAACCCCACTAAAGAAACCCCCAAAGCGGTCAAACTAATTTTCCTTAATTGGGAATACTTTTTATCTATTAACATTCTATAATCTGCCAATGCTACTTTCATGCCGGCTTGTATTTTTTGGTCTATCGATTGGGATAACTCATTGCGAGCCATCATTAGTTTAGACGAAACCAAACCGTCTACTTCTTCTAAAACTTTCTGAGTAAGTAATGGTGTTTGTTTATCAATTTCCTTGCGGAGCTCACTCAGTCCATCCTCTGTAAATCTATCCATCTTAATTTTCAAGATGTCCAACCTATCCCGAATTATACTTTCTAATTTTGGTTCTATATTTTCCTGGACTCGTTCTAAGCAGTCTCGTGCGTTTCTAATAGCTTCATTAATTTTTTCTTCTATTTCTTCATCAAGAGTTTCTTTGCGAGTTTCAACATGGCATGTCAAAACCTCAAGTTTTCCTTTTAAATCGGTAATAGTTCTAAAGTTCGCCTGAGCCTGCTTTACTTGCTCATTAGTATTCATAACCAACATCCTAAGTAAAAATAATAATTTTTGCGTGAGAATTGAATGATACCCCGTTAAGCCAAAAAATAGAAGATTTTATATCTCGCCGCAAGCCGAAAATCAATCCTATCTTGACTTTGAATAAGGTTCATTATACCTTGATAATAAAGGAGTTATACCTTGGAAAAGCTTATTCAAAAGTTTAAGGAATATTTAGTTGGCGAAAAAGATGCCTCGCCACACACAGTTTCTGCCTACCTCAATGACCTCGCTCAGTTTGAAATATTTCTAAAAAACTCTGGGCATGGGTATAAGGATAATCAGTTTCAAGTCCAACTAATTGACCGAATAGCTATACGTTCTTTTATGAGTCAGCTTTACGAGAAATCGCATTCTGGAGCATCTATGGGGAGAAAGTTATCTACACTTAGCTCTTTTTTTAAATTTCTTTGTCGTGAGAATCACATTAAAACAAACATCATAAAAACAATTCCTATACCTAAAAAACCAAATAAACTTCCCGCTTATCTATCTATTGATGAAGTATTTCGTCTGCTCGAAATTCCAAGGGCTATATCATTCGTAGGAGCTAGAGATAAAGCAATCTTTGAAATATTTTACAACACAGGAATTCGAATAAGCGAATTAGTTCGATTATCACTGGAAGACATTAAAATAGAGCAGAGAATTATTAAAGTATTTGGGAAAGGGAAAAAAGAAAGACTACTACCTCTTGGAAAAAAAACCACAGAGATTATAAAAAAATACTTGAATTTCAGGTCCGAATATATAAAAACCAAGAACCTGATTTTACCTCCATCCGGATTATTCTTAAATCAGCGTGGTCAAACCATTTCCGTTCGAGGTGTGCGGAAAATAATGAGTCATTATGTTAAGGCTAATAATTTCCAAAAGAACATTTCTCCACACTCATTACGTCATACCTTTGCTACTCACATGTTAGAAGCAGGGGCCGATTTACGTGCAATCCAAGAAATGCTAGGACATGCGAGCCTCTCTACGACGCAGAAATATACCCACCTTACAATTGACCGACTCACAGAAACTTATGACAAGGCTCATCCTCGATCACGAATAGGATCAAGAATGACTAGTCATTCACCAATAGTTGTTATAAAGTGAAACTTAAAACTGAATAACTACTAATTAAAACCAGATCTTAATATGATGCATGGCACAACTATTATTGCTGTAAGGCTTAACGGAAAAGTGGCAATGGGAGGCGATGGCCAAGTCAGTACCGGCAGCACTATCATGAAACATTCAGCAAACAAGGTGCGTCGCATGTACAACGATAAAGTTATTGGTGGGTTCGCCGGAGCTACGGCAGACGCTTTCTCCTTATTTGCTCGATTTGAAGAAAAGCTTGAAAAGTTTCAAGGTAATCTGCCCCGATCTGCCGTAGAGCTAGCTAAAGACTGGCGTACCGATAAATTACTGCGACGTCTTGAAGCTATGCTGATAGTTGCTGATAAGGATCACACATTTCTCATTTCTGGGAATGGCGATGTCATTGAAGCGGATGACGGAATACTCGCTATTGGTTCAGGCGGCACATTCGCTCAATCCGCAGCAAAAGCATTACTTAAACATTCAAAGCTCAATGCTCGAGAAATTGTTGAAGAGTCTATGGATATTGCCCAATCTATCTGCGTTTACACAAACTCAAACCTTACTATAGAAGAATTATAGACTATGGACATTGCTTCAGTACCTATTGAAAAAGAAATCTCGCGCGATGCATTTGCTGCATCTTTAACCCCAAAAGAAATAGTAGATAAACTTGACAAGTTTATAGTGGGTCAAAATAAAGCAAAAAAATCTGTAGCGATTGCATTACGAAACCGCTGGCGAAGTCAACAGTTAGCCGAAGACATACGCGATGAAGTTGCGCCTAAAAACATACTAATGATCGGTCCCACAGGAGTTGGAAAAACAGAAATAGCCAGGCGCTTAGCTAAGCTTACTAATTCACCTTTTATTAAAGTTGAAGCATCAAAATACACAGAAGTGGGTTATGTAGGACGCGATGTTGAATCTATGGTGCGCGACTTAGTGGAAATTAGTAAAAATATGGTCAAAGAAGAAATGGAAAAAGAAGTTAGAGAGAAAGCTCGGATTTTAGCTGAGGAAAAATTGATTGACCTTCTTTTACCTCCTCCAGCAGGTCAAAGTAATCCGAATAATGATCCAAACTCGGATGCCTTAGGGAAAGAACACTACAATAGTACCCGCGAAAAATTCACTAATTACCTTAAAGAAGGACGGTTTGACGAACGTATGGTTGAAGTTGAGACCCAAGAAAATACGAGTCCGATGGTTGAGGTTTTTGGAGGCGGTATGGAAGACATGGGTAGCAATATAAAAGATATGCTCGGTTCTCTAGTGCCCAAAAAAACAAAAACAAAAAAAATGAAAGCTCCCGAAGCATTTAAAGTTCTTTGCCGACAAGAATCAGAAAAACTCATTGACCACGATAAAGCCACGCAGGAAGCATTAGAAAGAACCGAAAAAAGTGGTATTATTTTTATCGATGAAATTGATAAAATTGCTGGACGCCAAGGAACACAAGGTCCGGATGTATCACGTGAAGGAGTTCAACGAGATTTATTACCTATCGTTGAAGGTTCATCTATCAACACTCGTTACGGAATCGTCAAAACAGACCACATCCTATTTATTTCTGCAGGGGCATTCCACTCAACTAAACCATCAGACCTTATACCAGAGTTTCAAGGACGATTCCCAATACGAGTTGAACTGGATTCCCTCACTGAACAAGATTTTTTTCGAATTTTGACAGAACCCGATAATGCTTTAATTAAACAATATATAGCCCTTCTCAACACAGAAGGCGTAAAACTTGAATTCACAGATGAAGCTATACGCGAGATTGCACAAATGTCAGCAACCGTTAACACTCGCACCGAAAATATTGGAGCACGGCGACTGCAAACAATTATAGAAAAACTTCTTGAAGATATTTCTTTCGATGCCCCAGACTTATCTGGTCAAAAAATAATAATCGATGTAGAAAAAGTTCGAGAAAAATTAGATAATATAATTAAAGATGAAGACCTTAGTCGATATATTCTCTAATTAATACCAATGAAAAAATTTATTCATAAAGCAGAAACTCTGCTTGAAGCACTCCCCTTTATAAAAAATTTTCACGGAAAAACAGTTGTCATAAAATATGGCGGAAGTGCCATGGTATCTGAGAAACTAAAAGACGGGTTTGCTCAAGATATTATTATGATGAAATATACTGGAATCAACCCCGTAATTGTTCATGGAGGCGGGCCACAAATTGGAAAAACATTGGATGCTCTTGGCATTCAATCTGAGTTTGTCGATGGACAACGAGTTACCAATAAAGACATGATTGATGTCGTTGAAATGGTACTCGGCGGAAAAGTTAATAAAGAAATAGTTTCACTTATTAGTCGACACGGTGGAAATGCTGTGGGAATTACTGGTAAAGATGGGGACCTTATACAAGCTAAAAAACATAAACGAGTCAAACATTCTCCTGAAACAAACCGACCGGAAATCATAGATATGGGGCTAGTAGGCGAGGTAACTAAAGTCAATCCCAAGATCCTCGAGGTGCTCCATCAAAACGAATTCATACCAGTTATTGCTCCGACAGGTAAGGGAATA
>CAJJDL010000222.1 GCA_905182935.1 uncultured Nitrospinaceae bacterium
CCCCTTGTGAAATAGAGTCATTAATAAAATTAAAACCGTTCTCTTTAAGCCCAGGAATAGCTACAAAAAGACTTTTTTTCTTGATTTTTCGGGAGTCGAAGGCTATCGATGAAATTTCTCGATCCAATGTTCCCTTAATATCCTTAATAGAAAAACCTTGAATTAAAGACGAGAGATTTTTTTTTGCGATACTGTTCATTTCTAAAAAGTTTCCTTTAGAAAAATGGTCATTTACTGAAATTTTTTTATGACCATCTAATGCTGGCTTCAGTTTTAAATGCGCCATCAAGCTCTATCTAAAATATAAACACGTTGATCATTTGATGGGACATTTAGATAATGTAAAGTTTCCCTTGCGATGTTGCTAAAAACAGGCGCAGCAACCGAACCACCCCAATGTATTCCCTTAGGCTCATCTATCATTACTAGAATAGCTATTTTTGCCGCATCAGCTGGAACAAACCCAACAAACGATGAAACATAAGCAGTGTTTGAGTATCTCTTTATAGTGGGATCATATTTTTGCGCCGTACCAGTTTTTCCCGCAACTTCGTAACCTTTAATAGCAGCCTTGCCACCAGTTCCATTTTTAACTGCATTTTTAAGAATATCGACTACTTGCTTGCTAGTCCTAGTTGAAATTACTCTTCGTAGAGTTTTTGGATTAAACTGCTTACTCACGTTCCCGTTTTTTATAATCGCGCGTGAGATACGCGGGGTCATAAGAGTCCCTCCATTTGCAATAGCACTGATAGCACTTATCATTTGAAGCGGTGTCGTGCTAATCTCATGACCGAATGAAATAGAAGCTAAAGAGCTTTCATCCCAGGCGTTTAAACTTTTAAAACGACCAGTAGCCTCTCCTGGTAAAGAGACTCCAGTCTTTTGCCCAAATCCAAATTTCCGAATGTAGTCATAAAAGGGTTGCTTGCCGAGTTTTTGAGCAATTTTAATCGAACCAATATTGCTAGATTTAGAGATAATATCCCTCATAGTTAGCCACCCAAACTTATGATTAGCGGCCTCGCCTATACTTTTTCCACGAATAGAAAAAATTCCATTTTCACAAAAGAATATGTCTTGAGGTCTTACTGCCCCACTATCAATAGCCGCAGCAGCTAATATAGCTTTAAATATGGAGCCTGGTTCATAAGCTCTAGATACTGCACGGTTTATCCACATTCTACTGTCATAAGCAGAATAATTATTTGGATTAAACTGAGGTGCATTGGCAATCGCATAAATTTCCCCCGTGCTCGGGTTCATTACAATGGCTACACCAGACTTAGCTTGAAGTTTTTTAACTTGCTTGGCTAAGTGGTGTTCGGCGAAAAATTGAATTACTTCATCAACTGTTAAAACCATGCTTCGATTATTTTTATCTCCAGTTTCACCATTAGCTTGCCCATTAAATTGGACAAGCTTTCCATGAGCATCTTTTCTCAAAACTGTTTTAACAACAGTTCCTCTTAGGTTCTTATCGTATTGGTGCTCTATCCCTGCCAAGCCTTGATTGTCTATTCCAGTAAATCCAATAATCCCAGAGGCCAGTTCTCGTTTTGGGAAAAAGCGCTTGTTTTCTGTGATAAAATTGATTCCCGAAAGAGAGGCTTTTTTTAATTTAACTATTTCACCAGGTGATGCTTTTCGCTTAATCCAGACAAAATTGCGCTCAGAGCTTATCTTTTTATAAATTTTTGATTTATTTAAACTTAAAGCTTTGGTTAGTATCAAGGCAGTCTTTTTTTTATTTTTGATTTCACGCGGTGTTGCGTAAACAGATTCAGCTTCAATGTTTGAGGCTAGCTCGTTCATGTTTCGGTCAAATATCGACCCACGCCCATAATGTATATTGATTGTTTTTTGGTGTTGTTGCTCTGAACGAGAAGACAGCTGTTCGTGTTTTATTATTTGCAGAAAAAATAACTTCCATACTATCCCTCCTCCAAATAAGAGAAATAAGACTGAAACGAAAATTAGCTTCGCTTTAAGAGGGTTTTGACTTGCGCTGGTGATTTTATTTTTATTACGTCTCATGGATTTTATTGTTTTAAAAAGACTGTTACAACTTGTCCACTGTCAGGTTCTTTAAGTCCTATTTTTCTTTTGGCTAACGATTGAATCCGACCTAGAGATTGTAAACTTCCCCTCTCCACTTGAAGGAGATGATTTTCTCGAAGCAACATGTGATAATTTTTAGTAAGAATTTGATGTTTATAAGCCAAACCAACCAAACGAATATCGCTCCAGACAAAAGCCATTGCCCCAATTGTCAGGCCGGTTATGGCAACTAAGACCATGCGGTACTCTCGTGAATTCGCTTGAAACTTTAATTCCGTAGACTTGGTTCGACTAAACATAGATTCTTTCCGCCACTCTCATTTTGGCACTTGAGGCACGAGAGTTGTTTTGGACTTCTTCTGCTGAGGGGGAGACTGGTTTGCGAGTAATAATTTTCAATCGGGCGATATGCCCACACGCACAAATTGGAATTTTAGGCGGACAGATACAGCCTTTTTCTTCGTCTTTGAAAAAATTTTTTACGATACGGTCTTCTAGAGAATGAAAAGAGACGACCATTATGCGGGCTGATGCTTGTAAAATTTCGATGGAATCATTCAGCGTTTTTTTAATATGGTCTAATTCATTATTAACGGCAATACGAAGCGCTTGAAATGTTCGGGTAGCAGGGTGAATTTTTGTAGGTCGGGATAAATGCATTACGCTACTGATAATATTAGACAATTGATGAGTTGTTGTAATAGCTTTTTGTGTCTGGGCTTTTCTAATTGCTCGAACTATTCTTTTTGGATAGCGCTCTTCGCCGTATTCTTTAATTACAAGTGCTAGCTCCCTGTCAGATAGGCTTATTAGAAGGTCAGCAGCTGTGGTTTCCTGCGCAGAATTCATTCTCATATCTAAAGGCCCATTACGCATAAAACTAAACCCTCGTTCCGGCGAATCTAATTGCGGTGAAGAAACACCTAGGTCAAGGAGTAATCCATTTACGCTCATCACATTAGCCTTTTTTAGAATGGTCTTAATGTTACTAAAATTCTCATGGACCAGGATGGTTCTATTCTTGAAAGGAGCTAGCCTTTTCCCAGCTCGTTTAATTGCCTCTATATCACGGTCAATCGCTAATACACGGACACCAGTTGTATTTTTCAAGATTAACTCTGTGTGACCACCATCCCCCAGAGTTCCGTCGACAATTAAACTCCCTTCTCTGAGATTGAGGTGTTTTAAAATTTCCCCCTCTAATACTGACTGATGTTGCTTGGTCATATCTTAAAGAGCACCTTTAATCTATGCTGGTATGTTAGGTCTGGTTTCAGAGACCTGTTTGCTCAATCGGAATTTTTTTCAATCGATCCGGAGCCCAAAGTTCAAAAGTTTTAGACATTCCTACAATTGTTACTTCTTTTTTAAGCCCAGCAGCTTCGCGCTGGCCTGCGGAGATTAAAACTTTACCTGACTTGATTTCACATTCCGTTGCTCGAGCATA
>CAJJDL010000223.1 GCA_905182935.1 uncultured Nitrospinaceae bacterium
TAAGTAATGCTATAGATTTGAATTTTAAATAGGAAATGAGGTAAAAAATTTCACCAATATACTATTATAGCATTTGCTGGGTAAATTTTGAACAAAAATATTAATTTTATTTGTTTTTTTATTCTACCTATATTTTCCTTAATAACCAACAAATTTAAATTCTTAAGATAAAAGAATCTAGGATATCTAATAGTCCGATTGGGAGACCTTTTATCGTGACAAGGTCCCTTGCGATGCCTTTTTTCTAAGCAAGCCTAGTTTCTCTGCACAAAACTTAATCGTGTACCTAAAATTATAATAATCCACTGAATTTTGTGCATCTTTAAATGATGTTAGATAGGGGAAAATCAACGGAGAGGATAAGAGATAAAGAATTCCTTTTTTTTTCTCCCCCACGTAAAACTGGCCTCCACCAGGAATCAGCGAATACAGCATCGCTATACTCGGATCAAGGTAATACTGTTCCTCACCACATCCCTTATTAAGCAGGTATGTCATCTGCTTTTCCATCTTTGGCGTGATTCGTTTGTGTGCCATACCAGCACTCCCCGTACCCTTTAACCAACAACCCGAAAGAGAAACCGAAAACAAAATTAACAAAATACCAACTATTATCCGCAAAATAATCTCACTTAATAAATTGTACCACCAGATATGGGGTGGGTGGGGCACTCCACCCTTCAAAGCTCATATATTTTTTCGGTCTTTGGCTCAAAAACCTTTAATTAAAAGGTCTTTCCGTACTCTAGATAGATTTAAATTTATTTAGTCTTTAGGCTTATTTAAAAGAGGGTTAAGTTTTATTCAAGAACTACCTATTATCTTTAACTAATAATTCTATTTCTTAAATTTATAGGCACAAGGCTAAATAAAACCGTTTTTAAAACATTTTTTCCCCATTCATCATTACAAAGTCAACCTCGCTTCGTTCAGGTTCAAATGGAATACTATGCCAATTAATGCTCCCCTCTTGTACTCGAAATCCCACTAGGTCTGCTGGTCTTCCACTCTCTATTAAGCCGCAGTCCATTCCAACTGTTTCAGCACCCCCTCGTGTCGCCATAAAAAGAATCTCCTCTTGCGAAACATCAGCTAACATAGCTTCAGCTGCACGAAGTTCATCAAGAAAATTTAAAGATTCATTACTCGCAAGCGAATCTGTTCCTAAACCAACCACCATTCCAAGGTCAAGTAAATCTCTTACTGGCATATATTTCTCGCGCCCAAACCAACGTGTACTTTGCGGACAGAATACTGATTTTACTTTTCTTGACTTTAAAAGATCGAGATCGTTACCCACTAAATTTAAGTGCACTGCCACCAATGAGTCCAGCACGCCCAATGAATCTAAATATTGTGCCGGACTCTTAGCTGGAGGGACCCAATAGTTATCATACACTCCAAGTTCGATGAGAAAGTCTTTCATCTCTCCACTTCCATTCTGAAGAAATTGCAACTCTTCAGGAAACTCTGCCAGATGGCATGATATTGGACAGTTATATTTTTCCGACAAACGCTTAACCCCTTGAAACAACTTAGGGGAAACGGAATAAGGAGCGTGCGGGGCTAGCCCGTAGCTAACCAACCCATTATCATTCAATTCATGATTGAGAGTCGACTCCAAGTATTTCATTATGGGCTCAACCGATGAAGGGAGAAAGCCTAACACTTCAAGTAATAAAGTCTGCCGAAAGGGAAGGGAAGCATATTCTTTAGTAAAATCGCCTTGAGGAAGGAAGTCAACAAGAGCAGTTACTCCTGATCGCGCCATCACCTTTGCATGAGCATGCATAGCCAGCACTCTACTCTCAAAACTAACTACTTTATTTTCTTCAGTCATTGACTTCACCCAGTCAGTAAAGCTCTTACGGCGGATAATTCTCCGTTTGAGTATCGAAAGACTAAGGTGACAATGTGCATTGACAAATCCCGGAAGAACAAGACAGTCCGACAAATCAATCAATTCACCCTCTATCGGTTTACTAGTATCGTATAAAATATCTCGGATACTTCCATTTTCAACAACTAGCTGTCCATTCTCAACAGGCTCTGAATTTGTCATCGTGAGCAATGCGCGAAAACGAATTGTAAAAGTGGCCATGACGAAAGTCTGATTAAAATATCAATAGATATGTTTACTTCATCTCACTATACAGTGGATTTTTGTTTACATCGATAAAAAGTCTTTGTATATTAACGTATTAGCGGGGTAAAATCCTAAAACCCCTTACAATTCATTAGTTGACTAGTTTCTTACCCCACCTTTTGCTAAAGCAATCTACTACTCTGATTTATGACTACTGATATCAATCAACAAAACCCATACAAGGTTCTCGGTGTTAGTCGCGACGCGACTCAAAAAGAAATTAACGACGCTTACGGTCGAATGATCAAAAATTTTGATTCTTCATCTGAAGACTTTTCCCACACCGGACAACCTTCTCTAGAAGAACGTATCGCATTAGCTCAAGAAGCTTACAACACTCTATCTAATGAAAAAAATCGCTCTATCCATAACCAGTCGATTGACAACCTAGAGGAAAAACCCACACCAAATTCAGCCCAGGCAGCTGGGCGTCAAATGCAATTATCTCTTCGCAAGAGCAGGAAATCGAATG
>CAJJDL010000224.1 GCA_905182935.1 uncultured Nitrospinaceae bacterium
GCCTTAGTATATTTACAGTTTCTTGGGCGGAACTTTCTGCTGTTAATTTATTTTTTACGGACTCTATAAGGTCATTAATTTCATTTTTTAATGATATTTCGTTTAAGGATGGGTTCCAGTCTTTAGATATTAAAATTAATGCTTCGGTCAAGTTGATAGTTTTAACATTTTGTTCGAAAATTGAACTTAACTTGTTCTCAATCGAGATTGGAGAGAGTACCTTTGCAAAGACATTACTCGTTTGTATGACTCCACAAAGAAATACCCAACAAAAAAATAGATAAGTAGTTAATTTTTTTATTTTCATAATTAACCAATGCCACTAAACCAAGAGGGCGAGAAATTATTATTTAAATTGGATTCTTATATTATACCAAATGATTTGAAATGATTCCTGATATTTAATGCTAAAAATTTTTACAGAAAATTGTAAATCATTCTTTCCGAACTAGCCATCCTTCGAAAAGGAGCATTATTCCCATTAATATCAGTATAAATGTTGATATGGCTCGACTTTCTCCAGTTTTTTTAACATTTAACTTCTGATAGCCACTCGAGAAAGTAATATTAGTTTCTGGTAATAGACTTTTAATTTCATCATTAGATATTTTACCTGGAATAGATTCTATCGGATCGATATTAACATTAAAAGATCCTATAAGTTCGGCTCCATAAGGTAACTGAGGGAGTATGGTAGATGTCTCCCTAGTACTAAAATTGTTAGGGTCTTGATAGATTTTATAAACACCCGGTGTATCGGTATCTTGGAATTCAATTTTACCATTTATCGAACTTGGATAAGTAACCTTCCCATTCGGTGAAGTAATATAAACAGTTGGTTTCTCTGACGACTTTTGTAAATAAAAAGGTTCTCCTATCAGTAAGTTCTTTTTAAGGTGGCTGTCGAGTCCACGGGCAGAGTATTTAATCCATCGTTGAATCCATGGTAAAAAAGTAGGCTGAATAGGAAAGTTATTCCAGTCGCGATCTATACTGCTAGTAAAAAGAATAACTTTCCCTTTGCCATTTATTGACTCGATTATAGCAGGGAATTCATTTTTAAAAGTAATAGGGGTTGTGTAGTTAGTTCCCTCTCTTGCTTCGATACTATATATAGTATCGAATGTGATGCTTTTCATTTCTTGTAGTGCCTTGCCTTTGAAAATATTTAAGACAGGGTGCTTGCTAGGTTGAATAAGAAAACGAAAGGGTTCTTTGTTTTTTGTGGTGGTGTGTATTGCTTTTAAAAAAACAGGTAGAATACCCCCTAATTTTTCATTGTAGAACTTAGTGTTAATTTGGTCTCCAAGGGTGATAAATAATGCGCCTCCGCTGAGGGAATATTTTTCTAATTCTTGCTCGTATCCATAAGGCAGGTCTTGTAGATTGCAAAGTATCATAACTGAATAATCTGATAAATTTAGTCTTGAAAGTTCTCCTGGAGTGGAAAATGTGAGCTCGATATTTGAATGGGATGAATCGAAAGGATTCAATGCTCGCTCAAGATAAAAAGTTTCGCTCAGATGTTCTACTGTGTTTGGGTCTCCATCCACGATGAGTGTTTTTATGGTTTGGTCTGGTTGGTGGCTGAAAAATCTAATATTGTCTGTAATTAGTGAATCGTTTTCTATTCTAATTTCGCCGTTCAAAAAATCATTGCTTTGCAGAGGAAAAGACAACTCCTTTTCTGCAGAAGAGTCGGCGTCAATATCTATTGTTCCTCCAATTTTCTTTTTACCATCGATCCAGAGAGAAACGTTAAGTTGTTTTATTAGTTTTGATTCTAAGAGATTAGCCACTTTTATTTTTACTTTGACTATATGGTGATTATTTAAAAATTCTTGCTGTACTTCGGAGCGAGTTACTGCTGCTTGATTAACTCCGGATCGCATTTCAGAGAAATCAATTATATGAAGAGGGTGCTCAATTTTAGTTTCTAAGGCTGAAGGATAATTTTTATCCCATCCATTTCTGTCGCGGTCGGTTAATATATATATATGTTTATTTTTTTTTGACACCGGTTCTAAAAGACGTAGAGCTTGTTTGATTGCTAGGCCTATGTCTGTTGTACGAACAGAAGGTTGACTTGTTTCTAAGATTTTTTTAATTTTCCCTGGTGCATCAGTCCATTCTTGTAATATTCGGCCTGAACTAGATCCTGAAACCACAGTATAAATACTTGCATTGGGTAAAGATTGGATTATTTCTAGTACAGTTTTTACTGCGCTCGAATAGTAAGTCTCTTGGTTAACTTGGGTTCCCATGCTATATGAATCGTCAACTATAAATACATTTGCTGATGGATTATTGGTGGCAAAATTATTACTTGTGTTAAATGAAAATATAGGATTTGACATTGCAATGCTTAGTAGAATTATTGCCATACATCGTATAAATAGTAAAAAAAATCTATTTGGAGTTGAGCGCTTGGTGCATCGGTTTTTTACTTCCATCAATAAATAAACAGCAGAAAAACGTAGATATTTTTTCTTTTGGCGTGTTAGTAGGTGGATCAATATTGGAGCTACTATTCCCAATATTCCAAATAAATATAAGGGTGATAAGAAATTAAGACTCATGTCTTTAACGCTTTCCTGGATTTTTTCGTCGTGATAGGTAATAGGTAAGACCTTGTTCTAGTGGAGTCGACGTTTCAAGAAAGATATAATCGATTCCTAGGTTGGAGCAAAGTGACCTATAGTATTTAATTTTTTTTGAATTTCACGTTGGTAGGTTTCTTTTATATCATCTGGATTT
>CAJJDL010000225.1 GCA_905182935.1 uncultured Nitrospinaceae bacterium
AACTTGAACTAATTGTTTTTGATTAGTTTTTACTGTAAGGATATGTGTAATTTAATACTCTTCTTAAATAAGAAAGTGCTATTATTTACTTGTGCTTTATCCTATTGCACTAAATAGTTATTTTTAGATTTTTATCTTTGGTAATATAATACTATGGTTTTAAATATATCGCATGATGACAAAAAAAAGTATAAAGAAAGTCTTAAGCCAAAAAAGATTATAGCGCGTAAAAGACGGTCAACTTTAATGTCAGGTAAATTAATGGATAAGGCATTTAAAAAATTTAACGATGAGCCCAAAGGAAAGTCAGTAGACGAGGATATTACAATCGATGAGCACCTTAAAATGAATGATAATTTTCTTCGTACAGGACCTTATAAACCAAAGAAAAAGTAATATTTATTTATTATATAGCAACTTTTGGTGAGAGGTTACTTTGGATGATTATCTTTTCAGTTAACCAATATATTGAGGGAAACATGAATTACGATAATCAATATATGTTTAACTAATCGTTGTTTCGTGTTTTTCTTTATACTTAGTAAAAACTTCCTCTGAGATAAAAAACTCAACCAGTTCCTTATCTAACTCACCTTTATCAGCCATTTCTCGGAGTATCCTGTATACAACCTCTAGTGGCATTGCTTTTTTGTAGGGCCTATCACTTGCTGTCAAGGCTTCTGCAATATCGGTGACGCACATGATTTTACCTTCAAATGGTATTTCTTTACCTTTTAATCCTAGTGGGTATCCACCTCCATTTATAAATTCATGATGTGCACCAGCGTAGAGGGGAATATTCTTTAACTTTTTAGTAAATGGTATTTTATTGAGCATTTTGAGTGTCACAGCAGCATGGTTCTGCATTTTTTTTCGTTCTGACTCAGTAATACTTCCTCGTCGTATCGATAAATTAAGAAGTTCATCTGGATCTAGAAATGCTTGTTCTTCACCATCAAAATTTTTCCATGTCATTTTTGAGATTTCTTCTAAACGTGCAATTTTTTCATCCTCAAGAAATTCTCCTGGATTATTACACTGCTTAATAAAGTCTCTTATTTCCATTAATTCCTGACACTTTTCTTGCTGTTGCTTTTCTATTATAGATATTTTGTTAGAATTTGATCCATCTTGTAATAATTTTAGCTTTTCATTTAAAAATGTTTTTTCCAATTGTTGAATTATGAAACATATTCTTAAGTCAATAAATTCAATCCGGTCAAAAATAGTTTGAAGTTTTTTAGCTTTTTCGACTACTTCTACAGGAGTGGTTACTTTACCAATATCATGCATCCACGCAGCTATTTTGAGTTCATACATCTGATCAGCATTAAAAGATATATTTTTATACTGGCCTTGATCATTTGTTAGGATGTCAGCAAATGTTAGTGTCATATTTGCTACTCGACGTATGTGTCCCCCTGTAACAGGAGATTTTTCGTCTATTGCTGTGGCCATTACCTCGGCAAATGAATCAAATAGCTTGCTCATTTCGCTAATTAGCTGCGCATTATTTACGGCGACTGCAGCTTGCGAAGCAAGTGATTCAGTCAAGTTTTCATAATCATTAGAAAAGGGTATAACTTCATTGGTTTTTATGTTTTGAGCATTGAGTAGCTGCAAAACTCCTATGACGTCGTTTTCATGGTTTAGCATAGGTACAACAAGCATAGATTGAGATTTATAGCCTGATGATTTGTCAAAATTTTTAGGTCCCGTAAAGTCAAACAATTCTGTTTTATATACGTCCGGAATATTTACAGAGGTTCCTTTTATAGCTACAAATGCAGATACATTACTTTCTTTTAATTCTACTGGTGGGAATGGTATGACTTTCTCTGACGTTCCTCCCATTCGTATACCAAGACTGCTATTTTGGACTATTTTAAAGTGGAGGGCATTTTCTTCTTTTAAGTAGAGAGTGCCAGCATCAGCATTAGTGAATTCACGAGCTTGATCAACGATCATTTCTAATAAAATCGGTATATTTGTAACCCCTGAGAGAGCTCTGCCTATATCAGAGAGTTTACTTATTTGACTATTTAATCTGTCACCATAGCCTTTAAGGTCATCAACAACGCTCGTTACTAAAGTATTGAGGTTGTCATCATCAGAATAACGAGTTGTTTGAGTGCTCATATTAATTGAAGTTTCTGATTTAGGGTGACTTAAATCACTTTCTGTTATTAAAAAATATTTTAGACATTTTGCGCATTTATACTCTATTCCCTCAGGCTTTACCTTTACTATGTTTACTTGGTATGTCGTATTGCAATGGGTGCATGTAATTTTCATTATTATTACTAGTCAACAAGAGTAATGATTAATGGATCTAAGCTTCAATATTATTGTACTAAAAGTGCTATTAAATTTATAAACCTTATACCATAAATAGAAATAATAGTTTAATAACTTACTCTTTATGAAGGCTTCTATATTAATTAAATATATTTTTCGAGTAAAAGAGGTTCATCGTTAAGCCATATTTTTTTACCACAAACATTTATAAATACAGGATTTTTTGATTTAAATAATTCAAGGTGAGCTTTATAAAGATCATCTTTCTTTGTTCGGCAGTCTCCATAAGCTTCTTTTTCTTCACTAAATATACCTTCTTCAAACTTTTTAATTCCTTCACTTGAGGGTGTATTTTCGAAATATGATCTAAGTAGTGGGTCTTTTAAATTTTCTAAGTTCTTAGAAGTTTTTCTAAGAAGTAATTTAATTCCTCTTGATGAAGCAGATTCAAAAAGGCCTGCTCTTATACAAGCATGTTTTGATGACCCAGATTCCAAAACCCATTTTTCTATGGTTTCTTTTGAGTGGCCCATGGCGCCATAAGTACTTAACTGGTGCCGTATAGTATAAAAAGTCGAATAGGCGACAATTGTACCTATATCTAGTTCATCTTCAAGGCTAGGAATAGGGTCAAATGAAAGGTTGTTTGATCGATTAATTTGTTCTTGAGTAGCATCTTTTATGGGAATACCAACGTCTCCTAAGGCTGTTGCATAAAACATGTATTCGAACTTACCATTATTATATGCTTTTATTTTTTCTCTACATTGTGAGTTATTTATGTCGCCAAATATGGTGTGATCAGCCCCTTCAATTTGAAACTCAGGAATTTCTTTCCCGTACCAGTTGGCAATTATTACAATATTTTTATCAAAGTGTTCGCGTATTGCTTGTATAGCCGAAGTTCCCATTACTCCAGTGCCGCCAATAATCAGAAAATATTTCATTAAACCCTTTCAGTTTATTTATTTAAATAATTGATAAAAAATTATATTAATTTAGTTATGATCCACCAACACTTTCGTTGATATCCCAATATGGGGTATTTGACATTTCTTTTAGCGCTTGCGCCATATATAGATTACTCGACAAAAAGTAATCTATATTAGCTAAAAGAGTATTTATTTTTTTTTGAAAAATT